>JACZTO010000082.1 GCA_022573655.1 Pseudomonadota bacterium | reverse complement strand
TTGGAACAGGAGTTGACATAATCCTGCAACGAACACCGCGTAGGCCAGCGCCATGATGGGTTTTTCAAGCTGCGGCGACAGCCAGACTGCAGCCGCAATCAACACGACATTCAGGATGACCGGCGTGAATGCCGGCACGCCGAAGCGCCCGTAGGTATTCAGAATGCCGCCGGCAAAGGCCGTAAGGGACACAAAGAACAGGTACGGGAAGGTAAAACGCAGCATTAAGGCCGCGAGATCGAAGTCACCACCTTCGCTGACGAAGCCGGGCGCAACGACGAAAACCAGCAATGGCGCAGCGATGACACCCAGCAGCGTGACCACGAACAGGACGATTCCGAAAGTGCCTGCAAACGCGTCGAGGAGTTCGCGTGCCTCGTCATGATCGTGTTTTTCCCGGTAGCGGGCCATTACCGGCACAAAACCGGCTGAAAACGCCCCTTCTGCGAAGAAACGTCGCAGCATATTGGGTATGCGCTGTGCTACCAGGAAGGCATCCATGACCATGGACGCCCCGAAGAAGCGGGCGAAAACGACATCCCTGACAAGGCCCAGAATCCGCGATACCAGTGTCATTCCACTGACCACCGAGGTCTTTAGGGCAAGTCCTTGTTCGGACGGTCTTTTTTCGCTTTTATTTTCGCCACTCATAGGAGCGCGAGTGTAGCCCAAAAGTGCCTGTTTATAGGCATTGACAATCCCCCTCCGGGCACCAATAATACGCCGCTCTTTGCAGGCAGGACACGGAAAAAGCAGTGGCAAACATCAAATCAGCGGGCAAGCGCGCGCGCCAGTCGGAAAAAACCCGCAAGCACAATATGGGTCTGCGCTCCATGATGCGCACCAAGATCAAGAACGTCGTCAAGGCATGTGATGCCGGCGACAAAGATGCCGCGATTGCCGCGTATAAAGAGGCTACGCCGGTCATCGACAGCATGATCAACAAAGGCATTGTGACCAAGAATAAGGCCGCGCGTCACAAGAGCCGCCTGAACACCCGCGTCAAGGCCCTCTCAGCGTAGAAATTACGTCACAGGATCGAAATCCTCGATCGCGAATTCTTCCTCATTGACCAACTCCAGCGCCTGGATGACGGCCTGGCCCAGCGCCTCTGTCCCGGCACCGGTCACTGCGCTCACCGCGAACACTGGACCCTCCCAGTCGAGTTCCTGCAGCAGCATCTCCCTGGCGACTGCGAGATCGTCGTCGCTCAGCAAGTCGGTCTTGTTAATCACCAGCCAACGGGGAATTTCAGCGAGTTCTGCCGAGAAATTCGCGAGTTCCTGCGCGAGCGCCTGAACCTCGTGGGCCGGATCGGCCTTGGGATCGAGTGGTGCGATATCCACCAGGTGCAACAATAAACGCGTGCGCTGCAGGTGTTTCAAAAAGCGAATTCCGAGCCCGGCGCCTGTCGATGCCCCTTCGATGAGGCCGGGAATATCGGCCATGACAAAGCTCTGCAAGCGGCCAACCCGAACAACACCCAGGTTCGGGTGCAGCGTTGTAAAAGGATAATCCGCGATACGCGGCTTCGCTTGTGACATCGCCGTAATAAGCGTCGATTTGCCGGCATTCGGCATACCCAGCAGGCCGACGTCGGCGAGAACTTTCAGCTCCAGTAGCAGGTGACGCGCCTCACCCTGCGTACCTTTTGTCGTCTTGCGCGGCGCACGATTGACGCTGCTCTTGAAGCGCGGATTGCCGAGGCCGCCCTTACCAGCCTCGGCGACTTTTTGCCTTTGGCCTGGCTCGGTCAAGTCGCAAATCAATTCGCCGGTGTCAACGTCATTGACCGTAGTGCCACACGGAATCATGACGTCTAAATCGTCACCGGAGCGGCCAGTCTTGTTGCGGCCGGAGCCACCCTGCCCGCCTTGCGCCTTGAATTTCCTCGCAACACGAAAATCGGCCAATGTATTCAATGACTTGTCAGCTACAAGATAGACGCTGCCGCCGTGACCGCCATCGCCGCCATCCGGGCCGCCACGCTCGACATATTTTTCACGACGAAAGCTCAGGCAACCGTGACCACCGTTGCCCGCTAAAACGCGAATTGTTGCCTCGTCGACGAATTTCATGAGCGGGGTCGCTCAGACCAAATCTGTAGGAGCGGCTCTTAGCCGCGATTCACTAGGCGTCAACGACGCTGACGTATTGACGGTTCTTCGGACCTTTCTTTTCGAATTTCACGAAACCGTCTTTTTTCGCGAACAGCGTATGATCGCGACCGACACCAACATTGCGGCCCGCATGGACGCGCGTTCCCCGCTGGCGAATAATAATATTTCCCGCAATGATGCTCTGACCGCCAAACATTTTAACGCCCAGGCGTTTACTTTCTGAATCGCGACCGTTTTTGGTGCTACCGCCTGCTTTCTTATGTGCCACTGTACTGTACCTGTCTGTTTCGTTAATCGATAAGCGTTGCTAATACTACGCTTTTACTTCTTGGTAGCCTTTTTTTTCGTTACCGCCTTTTTTTTCGTTACCGCCTTTTTTGACGTAACCTTCTTCTTGTCCCCGGCAGGGGGTTTCTTATCCCCGGACGGGGGCTTCTTGTCCCCGGCAGCGGGTTTTTCAGCAGCCGCAGTCTTTTTCGCTGAAGCTCCGCTTATGCCGGTAATCTCGACTTCCGTGAAGAACTGCCGGTGCGTGCCTTGCCGCAGGTAATTCTGACGACGCTTGAACTTGACGACTGGCACCTTCTTGCTCTTGCCCTGGCGCAGTACTTTGGCGCTGACAGAACTACCCACCAGGATGGGGTTGCCAACCTTGATATTGCTGCCCTCACCTATCAGGAGGACCTCGTCGAATTTAACCGATGCGCCCTCCTCTCCCTCGATTTTTTCGAGACGCAGGACATCACCTTTTGCCGCACGGTACTGTTTGCCGCCGGTGCGAAAAACCGCATACATGTTGTTTGCTCCATTGTGTAAGCCGCGAACCCTGCAACCTACTGAGAATTAAGACTTTTTGTGGGGCTGCCGAAACACCGTGCAGGCGTCTGACTGGCCGATGCCACGAAAGAGCGGGAATTCTATAGATTCCGCTGCCCCGGGTCAACGTCCGCGAGGTGCGAAATTTTACCTTATTTCAATAGCTTGCATTCCCGCCATTCATAGACATATCGGCAACGCCATATCGCCAACGACAGCGCTTTCAGGCATGATCATGAAATCTATGCACGCGGCTAAAAAAACACCAGAATCCGTCAGCTTTGACGATGTCGCCGCACTCACCGACGGCGACATGCGGGCTGTCGATAAGCTGATCTCCACCAGTCTGGCAAGCGACGTCGTACTGGTGTCCCAAGTATCCGAGTATATCGTCATGAGCGGCGGCAAACGACTGCGGCCATTGATCGTATTGCTTGCCGCACAGGCCCTGGGATATGAGGGCGACCAGCACGTGCGGGCGGCCGCGATAATCGAATTTATCCATACCGCTACCTTGTTGCACGACGATGTCGTCGACTCCTCGAAGCGCCGCCGAGGGCAGGACTCCGCGAATACGGTGTTTGGCAATCAGGCCAGTGTTCTGGTCGGCGACTTCCTGTATTCGCGGGCCTTCCAGATGATTGTCGACATAGGTGACATGCGCATCACGCGGATTCTCGCCGACGCGACCAATACCATCGCTGCCGGCGAAGTCATGCAACTGATGAGCGTGCACGACCCGGATACCACGGAAAAAGATTATCGCCAGGTGATTTACCGCAAGACTGCCCGGCTGTTTGAGGCCGGCGCACAGATTGCCGCCGTCCTTGCCAGGCAGGACACAGAAACGGAGACGTCCATGATCGACTACGGGCGACACCTTGGAACCGCGTTCCAACTCGTCGACGACGCACTCGATTTCGACGCATCGCCCGACGAGCTCGGCAAAAATCTCGGCGATGACCTGGCCGAAGGTAAAGCGACTCTGCCGTTGATCTACGCGATGCAAAAGGCGTCGGACGATGACAACAACCTCATTCGTAATGCGATACTTGAGGGCGGGCTGGATCAGTTGAGCCAAATTACAGCCATCATTCAGTCCACGGGCGCACTGCAATACACAGCCGAAAAAGCACGGGAAGCCGCAGATCTGGCGATAGAATCTTTGCGTAGTATTCGTGATTCAGAGTACAAACAGGCCCTGATCAATATCGCGGAATTGTCCATCCAGCGTCGCTCGTGAAGAGGATAGTCAGATAGACCGCTTCAATACGCCATGGCGCGTCACGGCTGCCGCCATCTACACCACTCCGACGGACTCAAGGGTCTACGGCACGCTGGACATCGACGTCACCGAGGCAAAGCGATTTCTGGAGAGGAAACGCAACGACGGTGTGAAGATCACGATGACCCACCTTGCGACAGCAGTTTTGGCCCGCGCTGTGGCGTTCGATGTGCCTGAAATGAATTGTTTCATACGCCGCGGACGGATGGTCGGTCGCAAGCGCCTCGATGTCATGGTGCCAGTCGCTATTGGTGACGGCGAAGGCATGTCGGCCATCATTGTGAAAGACGCACATGCGCGTACGGTTAGCTCGATCGCAGAGGAGATTCGGGCAGCCGCCAGCGACAATCGAGCCGGCACCGAGTCCAAGATTTCGCAGAACAAGTATCTACTGAATCGAATCCCATGGCCATTGCGACGACCGGTATTTCGGCTGTTGAAATGGATTACCGTGGATTTAGGATTCGAGATTAAGGCACTGGGGTTATCGGCCGACAGCTTCGGGTCGTTCGTCGTCTCCGACATTGGCAGCTTCGGCTTGCAGACGGGGATGACAGCCTTGATGCCCGCTGCCAAGGTGCCCGCTGTCATCGTGCTGGGCAAAGTGGAAGAAAAGCCCGTCGTACGCCGCGGCGAGATCGTGATTCGCACAATGCTGCCACTGACGGGCACTTTCGATCACCGCATTGTCGACGGGCTGCAGATCGGCAAGCTCGCGCGCGGCATCAAACGCAACTTCAGAAAGCCCGAATGGCTGGACGAAATACCCACGGAAGAGCTCGAATCATGCCTGTTTGCCGCCCGTGAGTAGGCTATCGTGGGATCGCATGAATGTGTATGATTGCGCGCGTTCGGGGTGTAGCTCAGCCTGGTAGAGCACTGCCTTCGGGAGGCAGGGGCCGGAGGTTCGAATCCTCTCACCCCGACCACTTTTCCCTTCAACTTCAATAACTTGTCAGTGGTCTACCCGACTACTGCCATTTTGCGTGCCTGATCGTGTGAGAATCGTGTGAGCTGCGACCCTTAAAACGGTGTTTGCCCGCCTTTCACACACTTTCTCAGCAGCTTCAATCAGCCGAGCGATATCGGGTGCGGAGTAATGCGTCGTGATCCGCTCGGACTTGTGCCCGAGTAAATCCTGTCGATCCTCAAAACCCACGCCTGCTGCTCT
>JACZTO010000011.1 GCA_022573655.1 Pseudomonadota bacterium | reverse complement strand
GCCGTTATACGTTTACCGCAATGGCCGGCTTCTCGATGGTCAGCCGGAACAGGCGTATGAGAAATATATCGAGGCCTTTCCCGAACTTGCTGCGGCCAGCCCAATTGTGCACGCCACCAATATCGAGGCCGCGGTCGATCTCGTGCTCGTGCTGCAGGAGATGGGAAATACCGATGATGCGAGCCGCTTGATCGATGCGGCGCTCTCTTTTCTGGCTTCGAGCCCAAATTCGGGATTTCTGAGCTGGGACATGCTGCTCACGGAACTGCATGCGATGAACGGCGACAAACGAAAGGCATTGGAGTCGCTTCGGAGGGCAATCGATACAGACTGGAACGGTTACTGGTGGGACTCGCCGGACCAAAACCCGAATCTCAAACTCCTGCATGGCGACCCCGCGTATGTCGCAATGATGGATGAGCTCAAAGCTGACCTGGCTACTCAGTTGGAGGAGCTACGCGATCTGCAGCAACGTGGGAAACTGGCTGCGCGGCCCGAACAACTATCGCAGATTGAGTTTGATCTGAGTCTCTAGTGTTCCTTTGGCCCAAGCAAAAGGGAGCGAGTATACTGTCAGGCATGACTCTGGCGCCTGCGGCGCCGTTAAGGGAGGGTCTGGTCTATGCGCATTGCTCATGCATTTGTCGTTGCGGTAAAGCTACTGTGCGTCACCGCTGTGTGGGGTGACGATTTTCAGCAAGGTCTCGATGCGTACAACTCCGCCGATTACGAAACCGCTTTGGCCAAATGGCAGTCGCTGGCAGACTCTGGTGATGCCAATAGCCAGTTCGGCCTGGGTCAAATGTACGGCAATGGCTTTGGCGTAATGATGGATGATGATCAGGCGATAAAATATTATGGCCTCGCTGTGCAACAGGGACACGGGCAGGCGCAATGCAACCTGGCTGTCATGTATCAAAACGGCTGGGGTGTCACGCAGAATGACGCAGAGGCGGCAAAGTTGTTCACATTGGCCGCGGAGCAGGGAGTGACTGAAGCGCAGGTAGCGATTGGTCGCATGCTCGCGATGGACTATTCCGAGGCCTATGACCCGGTTCGAGCCTATAAATGGTTCAGTATAGCGATGCTCATGTACAACATTGATGCCGGCGTGAAACGAGACACCATTGCAGGGAAAATGACGGCCGAGCAGATCGCCGAAGGCGACGCACTGGTAAAGACCTGGTCAGACGGCCACAGCAGCCTGCTAGCGAGTTACCAGGACTAGCTGACCGCGTCCGGTTGCTGCTCCGGGGCCGCCAATTTGAACGCCGGCAGTTCATTGCACGCGTCGCACGCAGCGATTAGTTTCGGATAATCCTCAAGCGGGACATTGAAACGTCGCGCGTTGTACATTTGCGGTACAAGCAGTGCATCTGCCAGGGTGACTGCATCGCCAAAGATAAAAGGCCCGTCCCCGCCAAGGACCTCGGCGGCTTTGAATCCTTCGTGAATCCAGTGTGAGTACCAGTCTGCCGACGGATCGGCATCAAACTTTGTCTTGATGTAGTTCAGTATTCTCAGATTCAGGATCGGGTGTACGTCACAGGCGATCAGGTTGCAGAACGCCCGTACTTTACTTCGCAGCGGATCTTCGGCAGGGAGCAGGCTTACGTCCGGATAGGTTTCCTCAAGGTACTCGAGGATAGCCATCGACTGGGCAATGGCAATGTCGCCGTCTTCCAGGAACGGTACCAGCATCTGCGGGTTAATCGCCCGGTACTCGTCTTTGCGGTGTTCAGACTCGCCGGGCGCCAGTGATATCGGCACGGTTTGGTACTCAAGTCCCTTGAGGTTCAACGCTATACGAACACGATAGGCAGCGGAGGATCGCCAATAGCTGTAGAGCTTGATCGACATTCAGAGCTCGTACTGTTCTACGACCTGATCGATGGTCCCGAATATGGAGGCGTCGTTCTGGTCCCGCATTTCAATGCGAATACGATCGCCGAATTGCATAAAGGGAGTCGTGGGTTTGCCATCGTTTATGGTCTCGATGGTGCGAATTTCCGCAATACACGAATAACCTGCGCCACCGTCTGCAATCGGTTTTCCGGGTCCGCCATCCAGTTTGTTGGATACCGTTCCAGAACCGACGATGGTGCCGGCACACAGGGGTCGTGATTTTGCGGCGTGTGCGACGAGTTGGCCGAAGTCGAACGTCATATCAGTGCCTGCTTCGGGTCTACCGAACGCCTGTTCATTCAGGAATGACAACAATGGCAGGTGAACCTTGGCATGCTTCCAGCTGTCGCCGAGTTCATCGGGCGTGATGGCGACCGGTGAAAACGCACTTGAAGGTTTTGACTGGAAGAAGCCGAAGCCTTTCGCGAGTTCGCCAGGAATGAGCCCGCGCAGAGACACGTCGTTAACGAGCATAATGAGTTGAATGTGCGCGACCGCGTCAGCAGCAGTGACGCCCATCGGTACATCGTCGGTGATGACCGCGACCTCTGCCTCAAAATCGATGCCCCAGGCCAACTCAGCGACCGGAATGTTGTCGCGCGGACCCAGGAAGGAGTCAGAGCCACCCTGATACATCAGCGGCTCCGTCCAAAAGCTGTCGGGCATTTCGGCGCCGCGAGCTTTACGTACCAACTCCACGTGGTTCACGTAGGCTGAGCCGTCTGCCCATTGATATGCGCGTGGCAGCGGTGACGCGCAGGTGGTTTCATCAAAGCCGTCGCCACCACCCGATTCGAGTTCAGCAGCGATGGATTCAAGCTCAGGGCGGGCAGTCGTCCAGCTGTCGAGTGCTGCTTGCAAGGTTGGTGCGACATTTGCTGCTGACGCACACCGTGCGAGATCTCTGGACACGACGACGAGGCGGCCGTCACGGCCGTCTTTGAGGGTTGCAAGTTTCATTTATTCGTTGCCTCTGAATTCCAGTTCGTGCAGCCAGGCCGCGTGGCGTGGCGCTTTCTTGGTTTCATTCCATTCTTCGAGCATCGCTGGCGCGACGCGTTTCAGCTCGTCAACCTGTTCCTGGGTATGTGTGTTCGCAACGAGCTCAAGACGGTGTCCGTTGGGATCGAAAAAGTAGATCGACTGGAAGATGCCGTGGTTGGTCGGTCCGATGACGTCCAGTCCCTCCGCTTCGATGTGCGCCTTTGCTGCGACAAGCGCCGCATAGTCCTCGACCTCGAACGCAATGTGCTGCACCCAGGCTGGCGTGTTCTGATCGCGGTCCATTTCGGGACGCGTCGGCAGTTCGAAAAACGCCAGAACATTGCCCATGCCGCACTCCAGGAACACGTGCATATAGGGGTCCGGTTCCTTCGTGGACGGGACTTCATCCTCTGCAAATGCGACGGTGAACTCCATGTTCAGAACACGCTGGTAGAACTCAACGGTTTCTTTCGCATTCTTGCAACGGTAGGCGACGTGGTGAATTCGTTTCAGTTGCATATTGCGCTCCTGTCAGGCGTTTTCGTTAACGATGCCGCGGGCGATCTGATCGCGTTCGATGGATTCGAATAGTGCCTTGAAGTTGCCTTCGCCGAATCCGTCATCTTTCTTGCGCTGGATGAACTCAAAAAAGGTCGGCCCGATCATGTTCGCCGAAAAGATCTGCAGCAACAAGCGCGGTTCGTCGCCTTCGGTCGAACCGTCAACGAGGATGCCGCGAGACTGCAGCTCCGTAACGGGCTCGCCATGCCCCGGCAGGCGCTCTTCGAGCATCTCGTAGTAGGCTTCGGGGGGTGCCGTCATGAACTCAATGCCCTGTTTCTGCAAGCGATCCCAGCAGTCAAAAAGATTGTCGCAACCCAATGCGATGTGCTGAATGCCTTCGCCGTTGAATGCCATGAGATATTCCTCGATCTGCCCTATGCCCTGCGAGGCTTCTTCATTGAGCGGAATACGAATACGGTTATCAGGTGCTGTCATGGCCTTGGAGAATAATCCTGTGTGCTTGCCTTTGATATCGAAGTAGCGAATCTCGCGGAAATTGAAGAGTTTCTCGTAAAAATCCGACCAAAAGCCCATACGGCCGCGATAGACATTATGCGTCAGATGATCGATCTCGTAGAAGCCACAGCCTTCGGGATGGTGGTCAACGCCGTCCAGGAATTCAAAGTCGATGTCATAAATCGTTGCACCTTCAGCGTAGCGATCGATCAGGTACAGTGGTGCACCGCCGATTCCTTTGATTGCAGGCAGTCGCAGTTCCATCGGTCCCGTGGGTATGTCGACGGGCTGCGCACCCAGTTCGATCGCACGCGCATACGCCTTGGGCGCATTCTTGACGCGAAAGGCCATTCCACAGGCCGACGGACCGTGCTCTTGAGCGAAGTAGTAGGCGTGGCTGTTCTGTTCACGATTGATGATGAAATTGATACCACCCTGCCGCCAGAGCGTCACATCCTTGGAGCGGTGATGTGCGACTTCGGTGAAACCGAGTAACGTAAACGCCTCTTCTAGTACGCCGGGTTCCGGGGAGGCGAACTCGACAAACTCGAAGCCGTCGAGGCCCATCGGGTTATCAAGCAAGGGATTTTCAGTCACGTCTGTCATGCCAAGTTCCTCGGTCGGTTGTACAGCATTTAGAGACAGTATGCGCGGATTAAGCCAAAAAAGTGCCCTAAAAACGTCTAATTTTGCTTTAATACGGAATAAATATTTCAAATAAATGTAAATAATGAGAATATAGTCCATATGGACTTATCCAGATCAGATCGACGCCTTCTCAACGAGCTACAGCGCGATGCCTCGCGCAGTCAGAGCGAGTTGGCGCAGCTTGCCGGCATGTCGAGAACATCATGTTGGCGACGTATTCGCGAATTCGAGGCGGCGGGACTGATTGAGCGCCAGGTCGCGTTGCTGAATCCCAAGATCGCCGGATTCAGTATCCAGGTCTTGCTGATGGTGGCCATGACCGAGCATACCGACGAGAATCGACAGAAATTCGAGCGCCACGTGTCCTTGTTGGCGGAGGTTACTGAGTGTTTCTCGGTGTCGGGTGATCGTGACTATTTACTGCACGTCGTGGTGCGAAACATGGACAGTTACAACGAATTTCTTAATACGCAGATCCTGAAGCATTCCGCTGTAAGGTCGGCAAGTTCGACGTTTGTGCTGCGTCGCGTAAAGTACTCGACAGTGCTGCCGTTGTAGGCCTGAATCGTGTGCGCGCATCGAGCGCCGACCGGCATGCCTTGCCGTTGATGGTGAGACACGGTTCACAATTCTGCAATTAAATGCGAGTTGTTGTTTTTTCTCCACAAGGTTGTGTTGCTCGCAATCCTATGAACCGACGTAGCCGTTGCCCGAGTGCAAAGGGCCAACGCCCTGCAAGTTTTGACATAGAGCCGTGGCGCTTGTCAGCGCGCCAACCCGACCTGATTTAGTAAAAAGAGATCGTCAGTAAACGTTTAGGTACGTAGAGGGACGATCGATGAAGGCCATAGGGAATCTTATTCTAATCTTGATGCTCGGCGGCTGTGCAGCGGCGCCGACGCTCGAGGAACTTGAAGACCAGGCATTGCTCACAGGCGACTGGAGCCAGGTAGAAAAACGTGAGCGAACGATCGCCCGCCGCCAGGCCGGGGAGCCAATCGACTGCGCCAACGGCTACGTGAGTTACTGCGAGACACGTATTGCCACTACTCGCTGTAGATGCGTGTCGCGTTCTGCCATGCGGGACATGTTCAGGCAGTTCTGAAAAATCTCGGCAAACAGTAACGCGTTTTTGCATTGACTTGTATGCTGTCACCGGCGATTCTCGCCGCGTGCGCAAATTCACAATATTCTTTTCCCGGGAACATTGAGATGCCGATAGAGCATGCGTTCGCTTCGCGACGACAGGCATCCAGTGCGGTAGCAGATCGAATTGCAACGCTTGTCGATGCGCGACTGGCAAACGCTGGCCACGCAACTTTCGTTGTCAGTGGAGGTTCGACGCCCGGCGAGTGTTTTTCTATGCTGTCAGACAAGCCAATTGACTGGCAAAACGTACGGGTGGCATTGTCCGATGAGCGTTGGGTCCCGTCCGATCACGTTGATAGCAACCAAAAACTCGTTCAAGACCGGCTGCTGATAAATCTAGCGACTGCGGGCGAAGTCCTTTCGATCTATGACGCTGACCAGTCCGTTGCAGAGCGCTGCGGTGCGTTACAAGCTGCGTTTCCCAAGCAAGGTTTTGCCTGCTGTATGGTTGGCATGGGCGGCGACGGCCATTTTGCGTCACTGTTTCCTGCGGCTGACAGCCTTGAGGTCGGGCTCGATCTTGACGGCATGTTTTTCTACATGCCCGTGCGCACGGCGGCCAGCCCACACCCCAGGGTAACCATGACGTTGGCTGCGCTGTTGCACAGCGATGAGATCATTCTGTTTTTTTTCGGAGACGAGAAGTTCGCCGTGTATGAGCAGGCCAAGTTGGCGACCAGTGTCTTGCCTGTTGCACATCTGCTGGCGCAGCAAAAAACGCCCGTGCACGTATACTGGGCGCCATGAAAATCGCAGGAAAAACGATTGCCATAACCGGAGCCGGCCGCGGGCTGGGTGCTGCAATGGCCAAGCGTCTGGCAAGCGCCGGTGCGCGTCTGGCACTCGTGGATCTCGATGAGCAGGCATTGCTTGAAGCACAGACGGCGTGCGTTAAAGCAGGTTCGCCGATGGTTGAGTTCTATGTTGCGAATGTCGCCGAGGAGGGTCCGGTGGAGGCTTTGTTCGCCAAGATTGCCAGCGATTTCGATGCTCTGCATGGTCTGGTCAATAACGCCGGCATTACGCGTGATGCGCTATTGCTGAAGTACGAAGATGGCGAACAGGTATCGAAAATGACGCTGGAGCAGTGGCAAGCCGTCATTGATGTCAATCTCACCGGCGTTTTTCTATGCGGCCGCGAGGCAGCGGCAGTAATGATAGAACTGGCCTGCGAAGGGTGCATCATCAATATCTCATCGATTTCCCGCCACGGAAACGTGGGCCAGACAAATTATTCCGCCGCAAAGGCCGGGGTGCAGGCAATGGCCGTCACGTGGGCAAAAGAACTGGCGCGTTATGGCATTCGGACAGCGTCAATAGCGCCCGGTTTCATCGCTACCGAAATGGTGATGGCAATGAAACCGGAAGCCAGGGAGAAGCTGACCAGGGCTATTCCAGCTACCCGCATGGGCGAGCCAGACGAAATAGCGCAAACAGTCCAGTTCATTCTCGAAAACGATTACGTCTCGGGTCGTTGTTTCGATATTGACGGGGGTCTGCGACTTTAGGCGCAAGTCGGATTGGAGAGAATTCGGACGGCGACCTGCTGGCCGGTTACCGAATACGCTATGTATTCGTATTGCACGCTGGATCGCCGCACAAATTCCTGGAAGGCTTTGAATTCGTGTTGTTGCCAGCGATGAAAATTGTAGTACTCGTCGAACAGGATTATCGCGCCAGGCTGAAGTCGTTCGCCAAGAGCATCGAAAATAGTCACGGTTGATGAGTAGAGGTCACAATCGACGTGCAGGAAGGCGATAGGCCCTGAGTGACTGTCCAGAAAATCCGGCAGTGTCGCATCGAAATATCCAACATGAAATTCAACGTTGTTAGGCACTCTTGGCATCCGTTTTTGAGAAAAGGCCCCAATCGGATTGCCGTTCCAGTGTTCCTGAATGCCTTCGAACGAATCGAAGCCATGTATCGTGCCGTCGATTTCGGGCGCTATCCAGCGCATCGATTTACCACGGCCAACGCCGAATTCAAGGTGCAGACCGTCTTTGCCGATGTTATCAAGTGTGTATTTGACGAGTTGTTTGTGCTTTTCGAAAAAAGGTGCGTCGACCATGTGCGCCTTGATGTATTCGAGCGAGTCCATTTTCGCTTCCAGATTCATCTCCAGCAGCAGGTTCGATGAGTAGTGCTTGAGCATGAAACGGCGAAATAAGAATTCGCTCAAAGTGCGCTTGAATAGGGGCATTGGTCTGGCTCGGAATTGGGGGGTCTGAACGCCGCGTAACGTATCACATAATTCGCCAGTTAGTGCGTTGCGTCACGCCGCGACTGGCGCGCTATTTATACACTTGGATCAGATAACGCTAGCTTATGTCGGACGTTTATTAGTATTATGTCAAATACATACGCATCACTGCCATTGCAAAGAAAAGTATCCCTGACACTGGCGCTTTTGTTCGCCGCTTTTATTATTGTCAGCTTCGCGGTCCTGCGCACCGTTATCGCCCCGGCCTTCGGTGACCTCGAACTTTCGGCGGCGCGCGCCGACCTGAAACGCGCTGAGGGCGCCATTCTGACCGACCTCGAGAATCTAGCGGCCGTTACGGCCGATTGGGCACCCTGGGACGACATGTTTTATTACGTCAGGGGCGAGAATCCCAACTTCCCTAAATCGAATCTTCTGCGACCTACGTTGACGAATCTCGGTTTGGACATGTTGGCGGTCTACGATGTGGAGAATCAACTGTTGTGGGCGCAGGTGCTCGTCCGTGGCGAAGACGTCCCGCCGGCCGAACTTGCAATACTTGATTCCGAGCATGTGTCGTCAGCCAGGTTGACCACTTTTCATGATCCTCTCGGCAAAACAGTTGGCTTTATCGAAACCGGGCTTGGTCCAATGATCATTAGTTCACGGCCGGTTGTGCGCTCGGACTTCACGGGAGATATTTCCGGCACCGTTATCATGGGGCAATTTCTGAATGAATCACGGCTGTTGCGGTTACGAGATCGCACCGAAGTTGATATGCATTGGGATTTCATTCCGGCAACAGACGGCCCGATAATTGACAGCGAGCACATCAATGCCGACGCCGATGTCAACGTTTACCCAAACAATATATCGAGTCGGCGAATTCTGGACGACATCAATGGCAGGCCGTTCCTGATCTTGTGGGCGGATACCGCGCGTAATATTTCCAGGCTTGGTTCGCAAACAATCAATGCGGCAATGGCATTCCTTGTTGTCGCGGGCCTGTTCGTCATAGGCTTCATCTGGTTTATGCTGCGCAGCACGATTCTGCGGCCAATTGAGCAACTCACTCGCCACATTGATGAGATTCGGCAGAGCGGTGATTTGTCCCGTCAGTTGGATATGCAGCGTGGCGATGAAATCGGCGTGCTAGCCAGTCAATTTGACGGCATGACGGCTGAAGTGCACGACGCTAGACAGTCGTTGTTGGACCAGTCTTTCAAAGCTGGCAAGGCCGACACGGCGGCCGAGGTTCTGCATAATATTCGCAACGCGATGACGCCTATGATTAACGGGCTTGATCGTTTGCGAAAAGCGTTCGGAGTTACCGACAATTTGCGCATTGCCGACGCGACCGAGCAAATTTCCAACCCGGACTGTCCGGCCGAGCGCAAACAAAAATATCTTGAATACATCAACGCGTCCTTCGAGCACGTCAAGTCTGTCACCAACCATGCTGCGAATGACTTGAAAATCGCCACATCGCAGGCAAAGCAGGTCGAAGGAATACTTTCGACTCAGGAAAAGTTTGCGAATGTAGCGCCGATTGCCGAAAACCTCGTTATCGACGAGGTGCTGGACGAAGCAGTGAATGTCATTCCCAAAGAAGCCGAACCCAAAGTAAGTCTCGAGATGGGCGACCAGTTGGCCAACGTGCGGGTGCGGGCGCATCGCATCGGATTGCTGCAGGTAATGGGAAACCTTGTTCTCAACGCCTACGAGTCGATACAACGCAGTGGCATCACTGCAGGCAAGATCTCGCTGGTCGCAGCCAATGAGATCGTCAATAACCAGGCGATGGTTCGTGTGACGGTCCGTGACAACGGCAACGGTTTCAATGACAACGTGAGAGATCGCATTTTTCAACGCGGCTTCACATCCAAAACTCAGGGAGAAGCGAACGGGCTCGGTTTGCACTGGTGTGCGAACGCCGTGGCCGGAATGGGCGGGCGCATTGTTGCTGAAAGCGACGGCCTGGGCCACGGTGCCGAATTTCATGTGTTGCTACCTGCAGCACAAGGAGGTTGATTGTGAATATCGGACAAGATCAGGAGCACATCAAGGTTCTCGTCGCGGATGATGATGAAGCTGTGCTTGAGTGCTATCGCGAAGCCTTCGGCGACGAAGAGGCAACCGATCATATGAAAGCGCTTGATGCCCTGGCGGCAGAATTATTCGATCGAGGTACCGATGTAGAGGATCATCCCATATTCGATATTGTTGCCTGTACGCAGGGCGATGACGCGATCAAAGTCGCCGCAGCTGCCCAGGAGGCCGGCGATCCATTCGACGTCGTCATTCTGGATGTGCGCATGCCGCCTGGTATCGACGGTGTGGAGGCGGGCAGCCAAATCCGAAAAATGGATCCCGATGTTGAAATAGTCTTTGTAACGGGCTTTTCGGACATAACGCTGCACGAACTACAGCGTCGCGTACCGCCACCGATGAGGCTTCATTATTTCAACAAACCGCTGTCATTCACACAGCTGGCAGAAGACGTAGCAGCGATGGTACGCGAGCACTGAGTACAGGAATGATGGACGAATCAACTCTGACATCTGTTAATCGCGTGCTCTGCGTCGACGACGACGCGCTGCTGATAGGAGAGTACGTTCGTTGCCTTGGCGAGGATTTTGAGTCCGACAAAACCACCACGACTCTGTCAGATCTTGAGAAGGTCTTATTCGGTGATGAAACCGACGAGCGAGGCGTCGCGAAATTCGATGTTCACACGTGCGACCAGGGCGAGTCCGCTGTTGAAGCTGTGGCGTCGGCGATAAAGCTGGGACAGCACTTCTCAATTGTTTTCATCGATATTCGTATGCCACCGGGAATAGACGGCCTCGAAGCCGCCAAACGAATTCGCAAGCTGGATCCGAATGTAAATATCGTAATCGTCACCGGGTCACACAACCCCGAACCGGACAACCTCGGCAAGCAGATTCCGCCAGCCGACAAGATATTCTTTTTCAAGAAACCGTTTCACACGCTTGAGTGTCGACAGCTTGCGGCTGCGTTGTGCGGAAAATGGCACGCCGATATGGCCCTGCGACGAGCAAACGAAGATCTCGAGAAGCGAGTCGAGGAGCGCACTAAAGCACTGCAGAAGTTGGCGTATTTTGATGTCGTAACGAGATTGCCCAACCAGTTGTTGTTGCTCGAAGAGCTGCAAGCGCTGATTGAAAGGGCCGAAGACACCGAGGGCGACACAGTCGCCGTGCTGCTCGACATCGAAAGATTCAGCTTTATCAATGAGACTATGGGCTACGATGCCGGGACCGAATTGTTGCGCTCTATTGGCAACAGGCTCTGTCGCGCCTTCAGTGAGCAGGCGAGCGGCGCCCGGGCAATCGTCGGCCGTTTCGGCGCAGACGAATTCGCGATCCTGCAGCCGGGAGTAGGACATGATTCGGAGATTCGAGAACTAGCGGAAAAGGTCAAGCAGACTGTGGAAGATCCGTTCCTGATTAACGGTCGCGACTTGTTTCTGAAGGCGAGCATCGGTGTGTCATGGCACCCGGTGCATGGTCGGGACGCCAAGAAAGTTTTCCGCTGTGCCGAGGCTGCCCTGCATCGGTCGATGCGTAGCCCGGATCGCAAGATTACGTACTACCACAGCGAAATGCGCTATCGCGCCAAGCACAAGTTTGATCTTGAGGTGGAATTACGCGGCGCGATCGAAACTGGACAAATCACGGCCTACTATCAACCGCAACAATGTCTGTCCTCAGGAAAACTGGCTGGTGTCGAGGCATTGGCACGATGGATACGTCCAGATGGTTCCATTGTCCCACCGTCGGATTTTGTTCCACTCAGTGAGGAGATGGGTATTTCCGATATGTTGTTTGAGTCGATCATGCGTACGGTCTGCGCAAACGTCGCCCAGTGGCGCGATGATGTAGGTTGGGATGTTCCGGTCAGCGTAAATCTGTCGGCTCACCAGCTTCGCAATCGGGACCTGGTCAGTTTGATCAAAGGCATCCTGTCCAGCGCAAATGTCGACAAGAAATACATCAATCTCGAATTAACGGAGACAGTACTCCTCGAAGATTTGACGATCGCGCAACCCGTGTTGGAAGATTTGGCCAAGTTCGGGGTTGGCATTCATATTGACGACTTCGGTACCGGTTACTCGTCGCTGAGTTACCTGGCTCAGTTTCCGGTGCAGACGCTCAAGATTGACCAGACATTCATATCTCAACTTTCGGAAGACAGCGTTAACAGTCGCGTAGTTGAAGCCATTGTCGCGCTCGGTAAAGCGATGAAACTGGAAGTTATAGCAGAGGGTGTTGAAACGGATGAGCAATACGGCCTCGTGCGCAAACTGGGCTGCGATCTGGCACAAGGATATTTCATCGCGAAGCCAATGCCAGCCGACCAGTTACTTACCTGGGCAGACGGTTTTGAAGACACGCAAAATTGCAAGCGACGATCCACAGTCGTTGGAATCGACGGGGTACCCAAGCAGGCCAGCTGATTGCTACGTGCTTTGATACCACGTGACGCGTTTCGCATCGGACTCAGCCGTTAGATCGCCGCGCCCGACCAGGTAATGCAGGTGTGCGAGCGCTTCGCCTGTTGCCATGATTCGGTTCTTGTCATCGATGCGCGCTTTGTACAGGGCAGGAAACACATCGACGGCCTGTCGCGGTTCTTTGCACCAGTCAAGCAGACTGGCAAGTTTTTCTTCATGATCCCGAATCAGGTCATCGAGGCGCTCATGCGCGCCGCGGAACGGCTTGCCGTGGGACGGCAGAACAAGGACATCAGCGGGAACTCGATCCTTGAGATTACGCAATGATCGAAACCACTCACGAAGCGGATTGGCCAGCGGTTCCGTTGGCCAGACACTGACGTTGGAGGAGATGCTGGGCAGGAGTTGGTCGCCAGAAATTAGAATATTACGCGCGCCATCGTAAAGGCAGGCATGCTCTGGCGAATGGCCACCTCCCGTGATGACTTCCCAGCTGGCGCCACCAATATCGAGAACATCCCGATCAGCCATGCGTTTAAACGCCTCGGGAATCGGCGTCACAAACTTTCCAAAGAAGCCAAAGAACTTGCGATAAACCTCAAGTTGCTGCTGTGAAAAACCAGCCGCTGCGTAGAATTGCAGACCTTCTGCCGGCGCATCCCGGCCAGTATCCGCAACGAGTATTCGGCACATCATATATTCGTCCCGGGTCATCCAGAGATCGACAGCAAACTTACGGGCTAGCCAACCTGCGCAGCCGACATGATCCGGGTGCATATGTGTTGCGATTATGTGCGTAGCTGGTGCGTCGGACATCGCCTCGGAAAAGACTGTTGCCCAGACTTGCTGCGTTTCTTCGGTACCGACACCGGTATCGACAATTGCCCAGCCCGGATCGTCGCGCAGCAACCAGAGATTGATGTGATTGAGCGCGAACGGCAATGGCATGCGTAGCCATTGCACACCATCGGCAACGGCCATTGTCTTGCCAGCATCCGGCCTGCTGTCGAATTCGTAACGAATAGTCATGTGCCAATGGTGACACGGGCTGCTTCAAATTGCGTTACGCAGCCTCCGCGCTGACCGACAAAAGGTTTTGCAATCTCTCGGCCACCTGTCCCCGCACGAGTTCGGCGGCTTCTGCTTTCACGGGCCCGTAGCCGCGGATGTCCATGTACAGCGCCACGATATCCGTCGCCTCCTGCAGGCGGTCCTCTCGAAGGGCGGGCAATAGATCGTCGATGAGCTGTTCGAATTCGACTATCAACTCACGCTCCATACGCCGCTCTGCCAATAATCCGAGAACATCGAATGGCGTGCCACGCAGTACTCGCAACGGTGCTATCAGTCTGAACACGTGCAGCATCCAGCCACCGAATTCCTTCTTACGCGGTCGCCCGCGTGCATCAATCCCGGTGTTCAATAGTGGCGGGGCGAGATGGAAGCGGAGCTTCGCGTGTGAGCCGAATTCGCTACGCACGGAGTCGAGGAATTCTTTGCGCGTGTGCAGGCGCGCCACTTCGTATTCGTCCTTGTAGCTGAGGAGTTTGAAGTAGCTCCTGGCAACTGCCCAAGTTAGCTCATCGCTTTCCGTGAGCCTGCTCTCGGTCGCACGTACCCTTGCAAGCAACTGCTGGTAGCGATCGGACAACGCCTCGTTCTGATAGTCGACCAGAAAATCGCGGCGCCGCGAAATCGCTGCATCCAGAGTTTCGTCGCTGTTGCTGGCCGGGTTCATTAGTTCATCGAGCTGGGCCGGATCTGCTGCTGCCAATCGTCCACACAGAAACGCTCGCTTGTTGTTTTCAATCGCTACATTATTCAAGACGACCGCGCGCATCAGCGCCTGCAATGATACCGGCACCAGGCCCTTTTGCCAGGCATAGCCCAGCAGCAGCACATTCGCGTAAATGGTATCTCCCATAAGTTGCTGGGCCAGTCTGTTGGCATCGATCGTTGATAGATTATTGTCGCCAAGCGCAGCACGGATTGCCGCGACACGATCGTCCGCCCGCAGGTTAGCGTCCCGGTGTCTGGCGAAATCACCTGTCATCATCTCGGCGCTATTCACCACGGCTCGCGTATGACCTTTGCTGTAAGTCATTGAAGCCTTCGGTGAGGAACTGACGACGAGATCGCAGCCGATCAGCGCGTCGGCGCGAGTGGATTCTATGCGCACCTGGTGAATGTCTGCAGGTCGCGGTGCAATGCGAATATAGCTGAGTACCGGGCCAAATTTTTGTGCAAAGCCCATGAAATCCAGAACGCTGGAACCCTTGCCCTCGAGGTGAGCAGCCATCGTTATTAATGCACCCACTGTAACGACGCCGGTGCCTCCGACACCCGTTATCAGCAGGTCGTAGCAGGAGCCAAGTTGCGGCAATTCAGGTTCCGGCAACGATGCTGCGAGTTGCTCGACGGACTTTTCCAACTTCAGTGGGGATTTCTGTAGCTCGACATCGCCTACGACCGTAACAAAACTGGGACAAAATCCGTTGACGCAGGAAAAGTCCTTGTTGCAGTTGTTCTGATCGATCTGGCGCTTGCGTCCAAATGGGGTTTCTTTCGGAATGATGGACAGGCAATTGGATTCCACGGAACAATCACCGCAGCCCTCGCAGACCAGCTCGTTAATGACCACGAATTTCTTCGGGTCTGGCAATGTGCCGCGCTTACGGCGGCGGCGCTTTTCGATCGCACAGGTCTGAGCGTAGATAAGGATGGTGACGCCCGGTATGTCTCGCAACTCCCGTTGCACCGCATCCATTTCGCGGCGGTGCGAAATCGTCATGTTGGGCGGGAATTCGCTCGCAGCAAACAACTCGGGTTCGTCAGATACCAGCGCAATGCGGTCTATGCCCTCGGCACGAACCATATGTGCGATAGCCTGTACCGAAATGGGTCCGTCTACCGGCTGACCGCCGGTCATCGCGACTGCATCGTTGTAAAGGATTTTGAACGTAATGTTCGTCTTTGCGGCGACGGCCTGTCGGATTGCGACCGACCCGGAATGGTAAAACGTGCCATCACCGAGGTTCTGAAAAATGTGTTTCCCGCCGTTGAACATCGAGCGCGTGATCCAGTTGACGCCTTCGCCGCCCATCTGGATGAGTCCATCAGTATCGCGATCCATCCAGTTGGCCATGAAGTGACAGCCGATTCCCGCGAGTGCCTTCGAGCCCTCGGGTACTTTCGTAGACGAGTTGTGTGGACAGCCCGAACAAAAATACGGAATGCGCTTTGCGCCACTGATCTCGATGACTATGGTGCCGTCGGCCAGTAACCGTTGCGCGCGCTGCGAAAACGTATCGCCACCAAATTCGCGGTCCATGCGGCTTGCGACAATCTTTGCGAGTTGCAGGGGTGACAACTCGCCCACCCATGGCACAAGGCGCTCGCCGTTCTCGTCTTCCTTGCCCACCATGCGTTGCGGTTTACGCCCAGGGTAGTCGTAGAAATATTCTTTGAACTGGCTTTCGATAATGCCGCGCTTTTCTTCAACCACAAGCACGTCGTGTTTGTTCTTCACGAATTCGAGTGCGCCATTGGGTTCCAAAGGCCATACCATGCCAACCTTGTAAACATCGACGCCGATTCGTTTTGCTGCAGCGGCGTCGATGCCAAGCAGGCGCAGTGCTTCCATCAGGTCCAGGTGTCCCTTACCCGTTGTCACAATGCCGAAGCGCGCGTTCGGAACGTCGAAGATTTTTCGGTCTATTGGGTTGGCAGCGGCAAACGCCAGCGTTGCCGCCTTCTTTGCCTCGAGCCGCTCCTCAATTTGTGGCCCTGGAAAGTCAGGCCAGCGGTAGTGCAGGCCATCGGGCGGTATGACGAAATCCGTGGGAATCTTGAACTGAGGATACGGGGATAATTCGATGGAGGAGGCTGACTCGACCGTTTCGGAAATCGCCTTGAATCCCACCCACATTCCTGAAAACCGTGACAGTGCAATTCCGTACAGACCATATTCCAGGTACTCGGCGACGGACGCAGGGTTCAGGTTGGGCATGACAAACGTCATGAAAGCGACGTCGGACTGGTGCGGCATCGATGACGAGACACAGCCATGGTCGTCACCGGCGACAACGAGCACGCCGCCATGCGGCGAACTCCCGTATGCATTGCCGTGTTTTAATGCATCACCGGCGCGATCAACGCCCGGACCCTTGCCATACCAGATTCCAAATACGCCATCGACCGTGCGATCCGGGTCTGTTTCGACCTGTTGCGATCCCAGTATTGCGGTCGCTGCAAGTTCTTCATTCACCGCTGGCAGGAACCTGATGTTGTTCTCGTCCAGAAAGGATTGTGCCCGCCAGAGTTCCTGGTCGAATGCACCCAGCGGCGAGCCACGATAACCACTGACAAAACCGGCCGTGTTCAGACCGGCCGCTTTGTCCATCGTGCGTTGCATTAACGCGATACGAACGAGAGCCTGCGTTCCCGTGAGAAAAACGCGTCCCGATTCGCGGTGATAGCGATCATCCAGTTCGTAGTTGTCGAGGGGATATGAGTTAGTACTGAGGGAGGCTGACATGTGTGATCTCGACCGATTGGTAGTGCGCCAGTGTCGCAGGAAATGTGCGGAGAATGGTGCCAATCATCCCGTTTCTTTGTTAATTATCGGGACAAAATGCCGAAAAATCTCTGAATATGGTAAATTATGCCGATACTGGCAAAAAAGAGAATTGCTATGCTGGAAACCAGGGACCGCTGCATCCTCGCTGAGTTACAGGTCGACAGCCGCCTGACCATGCAGGAACTCGCCGAACGCGTCGGCATGTCGAGTTCCGCGTGCTGGCGACGCGTCAAGGCGTTGGAAGAAGATGGCGTGATCGATCGCTACGCGGTGATCGTGGACACGCGCAAGGCGGGTTTTGGTTTGTCGTCGATTGTGCATGTGTCGCTATCAAGGCACGAGCAAAAGAATGTCGATAACTTTATTCGCGAGGTATTAAGGCATCCTGAAGTGCTTGAGTGTTTTGCGACGAGTGGTGAAGCCGATTTCCATCTTCGCGTCGTTGTTGAAGATATCGACGCCTATAACGAATTTCTCGACGACTTCATTTTCAAGCTGCCAGGCGTGTCGCAGGTCAGGTCGAATATCGTATTGAAGGAGATCAAAGCCGATACAGCGCTGCCATTCAAAGTCTAGTTGTCATACCTGTTCGGCTGGCTACTCGAAGCCTTTCTGTTCCGCAGCGATTAATTCTTGCAGCTTTCGATTCTGCTGGCCGTGTTCATCAAAATTATCTGCGTTGAGCCAGTTTACATAGGCTTGCTCTATGGGAGGCCAATTACGGTCAAGTATCGAATACCATGCAGTATCGCGATTGCGACCCTTGTATACGACCGCCTGCTCGAACAGCCCGTCAAAAGTAAAGCCGAGACGTTCGGCTGCGCGACAGGACGGCGCATTGAGAGCATCGCATTTCCATTCGTAACGGCGATAGCCAAGTTCATTGAATACTCTCCTCATCATGAGAAACATGGCTTCTGTAGCAGCTGAAGTTCCCTGTAAGCGCGGCGCATAAGTAATGCTGCCAACCTCAATGACCCCGTGCTCCGGTTTGATGCGCATGTAAGCGGCCATGCCGACAGCCTTGCCCGTCGCCAAATCAATCAGCGCATGAAAGAGTGGATCGTCTGCAGCGCAAGCGGGCTCCATCCAACTGCGAAGTTCCTCTATGGAATTAAACGGCCCGTCCGTCATATAGGTCCACAACCTGCCGTCAGTGTCGTCAGAGTACGCTGCGAACAAGTCAGCCAGGTGGCGCTCTGTGGCTAGCGGCTCCATGCGACAAAATTGGCCTTCCATCGAGGTACGGGATGGCCGCTTGGCTCCGGACCATCCTGCTACCTCATCTCCGATTGGCTGGCCAGGATCGTTCATGCACTGACCGATGCCCAGTGTTCGTCGGTCGCGACCATCGTCAGTACATCGTATTGGGCGACAATGTCATCATCCTGGTTCGTAACCTCGGTATCCCAGCGGACCTCGCCGTAACCTTTGTCGGGGCGCAACGTTTTCTGTTTGCAGGTCAGTCGAACTTTCAACACATCGCCGTGATTGACGGGTTGTGCGAAACGCAAATCGTCCAGGCCGTAATTCGCAAGCACCGGACCGAAATCCGGATCGACAAACAGACCCGCAGCGAAAGAGACGATGAGGTAGCCGTGCGCGACACGGCCGTCAAAAAACGGATTTTTGGCTGCGGCTTCTTCGTCCATGTGGGCGTAAAAATTGTCGCCAGTAAATTCAGCGAAGTGCTCGATGTCATCGAGTGTCACCTCGCGCGATTTTGTTATCAGCGTGTCGCCAATCGCGAGTTGTTCGAAGGTCTTGCGGAACGGATGAACGCCAGGATCGTTCTCGTCGGCGCCCCGCACCCAACGATTGCCAATTGCTGCCAGTGTCTGGGGCGATCCCTGAATCGCGGTGCGTTGCATGTAGTGCAGCACACCGCGAACGCCGCCCATTTCTTCGCCGCCACCGGCGCGACCTGGTCCACCGTGAACGAGATGTGGCAGCGGCGATCCGTGTCCGGTTGATTCTGCGGCGCAATGCCGGTTAATGACGAGCATGCGACCGTGGTAGGCCGCCGTTCCAAGCACCAGTTCGCGCGCGATTGCGTTGTCATTCGTAAAGATCGAGCTAACGAGGCTGCCTTCTCCCATGCAGGAGAGTTCGATAGCTTCGTCGAGGTTATCGTATGGCAGTACGGTGCTGACCGGTCCGAAGGCTTCGACCGAATGTACGGCGGTCGATGTGAGCGGCTTCTCACAATGCAGCAGCGTGGGCATGAAAAATGCGCCTTTTTTCGCGTCCGCGCCAACGACGTCAAAGTCATCGCTGCCGCCGAATACCAGGTCGGCCTGTTGCGACAATTCTGCAACTCGGTCACGCACCTCGTCGCGCTGCCCCTGACTCGCGAGCGCACCCATGTCGACGTCTTTGTTGCCGGGATGGCCTACGCGAATTTTGCCCAGCGCCGTGGACAGCGCATCGATCACTTCAGCAGTTATCGCAGACGGCGCAATGATGCGCCGTATGGCCGTGCACTTCTGTCCGGCCTTACTCGTCATTTCGTGCACCACTTCTTTGATGTACAGGTCAAATTCGGGCGTACCCGGCACGGCGTCTGGACCGAGTATCGAGGAGTTGAGCGAGTCCGTTTCGGCCGTGAATGCGACCGATTCGCTGATTACTTTGGGATGTTGCTGCAGAAATTCGGCCGTGTTCTTTGAGCCAGTGAATGCGATGGTGTCCTGACACGTCAGGTGATCGAATAAGTCGCCGACACTTCCGCAGATCAGTTGCAGAGCTCCGTCCGGCAGTATTCCGGACTCGATGATGCGCCGTACCATGAGTTCCGTCAGGTAGGCGGTGCTCGATGCCGGTTTGACGATTGCCGGCACGCCGGCAAGCAGTGTCGGTGCCAGTTTTTCGAGCATGCCCCAGCAGGGAAAATTGAATGCATTGATGTGCACCGCCGCACCTAGCTTCGGAGTGAAAATATGCTGCGCTGCGAACGTGCCGTTCTTCGACAATTGCTCGGGCGGACCGTCGAGATAGACCTTGTCGTTTGGCATCTCGCGCCGGCCTTTGCTGGAAAAAACAAACATCGTCGATATTCCGCCGTCGATATCGACCCAACTGTCGCTGCGCGTGGCGCCGGTCTGCGTCGATAGCGGATAGAATTCTTTCTTATGCTCATTCAGATACTTGGCAAGTGCCTTGAGCATCTCGCCACGCTCATGAAACGTGTATTTGCGGAGATTGCTGCCACCCACCGTGCGCGCGTGGTTGAGAATATCCTTGAAGTCCAGACCGTCACTGGTGATGGCAGCGACCGTGCTGCCGTCTACCGCACTGGTGAGTGTATTGCCGTCGCCGTCACCGTCTACCCATCGATCTAGTACCAGGTTACCGAGTTTTATTTTCATACAAAATTCAACCAGATTTGAAAAATTCCGTATCAGATTGTACGGTGGAGAGTGCGAAAGCAAGTGAGACCCAATGAAAGTAGAAACTGCGTGCCGCAAACTGGTCAATGAATATCAATCGCAGCCAACGCTGCGAGCCGGTTCGTTGATTACAACGGTATTTGGCGATGCGATCGCGCCGCGCGGCGGACACGTGTGGCTGGGCAGCCTGATAGAGGCAATGACGGGCTTCGGAATCAGCGAGCGCCTGGTGCGGACATCGGTATTTCGCCTCGCGCAGGATGGCTGGCTGCAGTCCGAGCAGATCGGCCGGCGTTCGTACTATAGTCTCAGCGAGGGCGGCAAGGAGAGATTCGCGCAGGCGACACATCGCATATACGGTGCGCCTGTAGTTAGTTGGGATGGCAACTGGTGCTTGCTGTTGCTGTCCGGGCTCGACACCGCGGCCAAGGAAATTACGCGCAAGGAGTGCGGTTGGTTGGGGTTTGGGCCACTGTCGGCCAATGTTCTCGCGCATCCTGCGCCCGACCTGGCAGATCTCGATGTGACGATACAACGTATCGATGTCGCCAGGGACATCGTGGTGTTAAGTGGGCAGACGGTCAGAAATGAAGCTGGCATGCAGCGCCTGGCCCACAATTGCTGGAATCTGGACGCAATCGATCGGCGCTACGGACAATTCGTAAAGCAGTTCCGGCCGCTCATGGATGCCGTGCGTCTGGACACGGAAGTGCCGGAAAAGACAGCGTTTTTAATAAGATCATTGCTGATTCAGGAATACCGCAAGGTGTTGCTGCGCGACCCCCTGTTGCCCACGGATTTGCTGCCATCTGCCTGGCAGGGTACGTCCGCCTATCAGCTGTGTCGAAATCTGTACCGTGCGGTGTATCAACCAGCGGATGCCTGGCTCAGCGCCGTCATGGAAACCGCCGATGGACCGCTGCCACCGCCTGATTCCGCGTTTATGCAACGCTTCGGTGGGCTGCACGAAGCGCCGCGCCAGGAGGTCAGTTATGGATAAACTCGAAATAGCTCAACGCTGCAAAGACGCGCTGTGGAAGAGTGACAAAGCGTCGCGTGCTCTGGACATTGAAGTCAGGGTTGAGGCAGCCGGGGCGGCCATTGCGTCCATGAAGATTCGTGAAGACATGATAAACGGCTTTGATGTTTGCCACGGTGGGCTGATTTTTACACTGGCCGATACCGCATTTGCCTTCGCCTGCAACGGATACAACGAACAAACCGTCGCGGCGTCCGGTCATATTGAGTTCATTCGGCCGGCTGTTCTGGGTGACGAGCTCAAGGCAATCGCGACGGAAGACTACCGCGGTCGAAAGAACGGCCACTACACCATTGCGGTTCAAAACCAGGACCAGGAGCTCGTGGCATTATTTCGTGGCCGCTCGTCCAGCACTGGCAAGGCCATATGTGATGTCTAGGGTGGCATGTCAATTATGATACGGAATATCTTGAAATATATAGAAAACCGTGTCACATTAGATGGAATCGAAGCGGAGCTGACGTAATGTACACACAGGGCCTGGATCAGGCTGGCAAGGATCAGGAGGCTGGTGCAGAGACGCCGGAGCATCTTGAAGCCTTTCAGAAACGCATTGATGCAGAAGAGAAAATCGAGGCGAAGGACTGGATGCCCGAGGCGTACCGGCGTACGTTGGTGCGCCAGATCTCGCAGCATGCCCACTCGGAAATTATCGGCATGCAGCCCGAAGGCAACTGGTTGACGCGGGCACCGTCCCTCAAACGCAAGGTGATACTCCTCGCCAAAGTCCAGGACGAGGCCGGCCACGGACTGTATCTGTATTCGGCCGCCGAGACGCTGGGTGTGTCGCGCGGTCAGATGGTGGCTGATCTGCTGAGCGGCAAAGCCAAGTATTCCAGCATCTTCAACTACCCCACGCTGACCTGGGCGGACATTGGCGCAATCGGCTGGTTGGTCGATGGTGCCGCGATCATGAATCAGATACCACTGTGCCGTTGCTCGTACGGTCCCTATGCGCGAGCCATGGTGCGCGTCTGCAAGGAAGAGAGTTTTCACCAGCGCCAGGGATTCGACATCATGGTGAGCCTGTGCCGCGGGACCGCCGAGCAAAAAGCCATGGCGCAGGACGCGCTTAATCGCTGGTGGTGGCCTTCGCTGATGATGTTCGGCCCGAACGACGCGAATTCAAAACATTCCGCGCAGTCAATGGCGTGGAAGATCAAGCGTTTCAGCAATGACGAGCTGCGGCAAAAGTTTGTCGACGCGACCGTGCCGCAGGCTGATTTCCTCGGTATCACGATGCCTGACGATGCGCTCGTATTCGACAAGGATTCCGGCCACTACTCATTCGGAGAAATCGACTGGCAGGAATTTATGGACGTCGTTGCAGGCAACGGACCCTGCAACCGGCAGCGCCTTGAGAAACGCAACAAGGCACATAACGACGGTGCCTGGGTACGTGAGGCAGCCCAGGCATACGCCGAGAAACAAGCCGCGTGTGCAGCGGCCTGAACGGGAACCAACATGACTGACAAAGAATGGCCACTCTACGAAGTCTTCATACGCAGCCGTGCCGGGTTAAGTCATCGCCATGCGGGCAGCGTGCATGCGCCGGATGACCAGATGGCGCTGGATCACGCACGCGACACGTATACGCGCCGTACCGAAGGTGTGAGCATCTGGGTCGTGCGGTCAGATCGTATTGTTGCGTCTGACCCGGCCGAAAACGCGGCGTTCTTCGAACCTGCGAAAGACAAGATCTACAGGCACCCGACGTTCTACGAGATCCCGGACGGAGTGGAAAATCTGTGAGCAGGGATGAAGCGGTGATTGCATACGTTCTGAGACTTGCTGACAACGCATTGATCCTTGCACAACGCATGATCGAACTCGTTACTGCAAAGCCTGAGCTCGAGGAAGAACTCGCGAACGCGAACTTTGCACTGGATTTCATTGGGCAGGCACGCATGCTGTACTCGTATGCCGCAGAGCTTGAAGGCGCCGGACGCAGCGAAGACGATTTCGCGTTCATGCGCGACGGTAATGAGTTTCGAAATCTACTGTTGATCGAACAACCGAACGGCCATTTCGGTGATTCGATTGTGCGGCAGTATCTGTTCGAAGCATTCTATGTACACCAGTTGGACGCGCTCACACGGTGCAAAGATCAACGCATCGCCGAAATTGCGGCGCGGGCAATCAAGGAAGTGCGTTACCACCTGCGACATATTTCACACTGGCTTATCCGGCTCGGTGATGGAACAGACGAAAGTCACCAACGCGTGCAAGCGTCGCTGGATGAGCTCTGGCGCTTCACTGGCGAGATGTTTGTGAGTGATGAGGTGGATGTCGCTATCCGCGATAACCTGGCCGGCCCCGATCTTGAGGCCATTGCCGCGCTTTGGAAGCGGGATGTCGAGGACGTCATCGCAGAGGCGACATTGCAACTGCCCGAAGACCAGTGGATGGCGCGCGGTGGCAAGCAAGGCCAGCACAGCGAGCATTTCGGTTTCCTGATTGCTGAAATGCAATTTCTGCAACGCTCTTATGCGGGGGCGTCCTGGTAGTGGCTGCTGTCAGTCGGGAACAGGTTTACGAGTGGTTGGCGGATGTGCCCGACCCAGAGATACCGGTCTTGAGTATTCTCGATTTGGGTATCGTTCGTGACGTAAGCGTCAACGGAGGAGTGACAGTGTCGCTGACGCCAACCTATTCAGGATGCCCTGCGACAGAGGTTATCGAGTCCAGCGTATTGGCAGCGCTGGAAAAAAAAGGCATCGAGTCCATAGCGATCAAACGTGTCTTGTCGCCACCCTGGACGACGGACTGGATTAGTGATGCGGGCCGGGAAAAGCTACGTGAGTATGGTATCGCGCCGCCGGCGCGCGCAAGCCGGGCGATCGCCTGTCCGCAGTGCGAGTCGTTGCACACGGAACGAATCAGTGAGTTTGGCTCAACGGCCTGCAAAGCTGCATGGCGTTGTCGAGACTGTCTTGAGCCCTTCGAATATTTCAAGTGTCTATGAGACAGTTTCACTCTCTAATCATTGCGGCGAAAGATCAGGAGACTCGGGACTCTGTGCGTCTCGCACTAGCTGTGCCACCTGAGCTTCGCAACGAGTACGAATTCCGGCCGGGGCAACATCTGCCGATCCAGATCGAACTCGACGGCAAGAAATTGCGGCGCACCTACAGTATCTGTTCCGCGCAAGGCCAGTGGCCGCTCGAAATTGGAATTCGCATCCAGCCTGGCGGCCGGTTTTCGGATTTCGTTGCCAACGAGTTAGCCGCAGGCGATCAGCTTGATGTCATGCCACCCAATGGACAATTTCACGTCAATCTTGATGCGAGCAACGAGAAAAACTATCTCGCCATTGCTGCCGGCAGCGGAATTACACCCATCCTGTCCATTATTGCTTCCATCCTTGGCAGCGAACCTAAAAGTCACGTGTTGCTGTTTTATGGCAATCGCAAGCACGGCACGACAATGTTCATCGAAGATCTATATGCGCTCAAAAATCGCTTTCCGGAACGCCTGCAGCTGCATTTTCTGTTCAGCCAGGAGGAGCAGGAATTTGAGGTCGCAAGCGGTCGGCTGGATAACGCAAAGGTTCGCGATCTGTTCGCATGCTTCTACAAGCATTCAAGTCCTGATGAGGCGTTTGTGTGCGGACCTGACACGATGATAAGCGTGGTGAGCGATGCGCTGGTCGATCTGGGTATGCCGTCTGAAGCTGTTCACGCCGAACGTTTTGGTGCGGCGCGGCGAGGGGGTAAGCTGGCCACAGTCAGCACTGCAACGGATACGGTCATCTCAACGATTACCGTTATTATGGACGGCCACAAGAAGTCTTTTGACATGCCACGCACGGGCACCAATATCGTGGATGCTGCCGCCGAGCAGGGCTTGGAACTGCCACATTCATGCAAGGGCGGCGTGTGCGCGACCTGCAGGACGCATGTTCGTGAGGGCGAGGTCGATATGGCGAGCAACTATGGCCTTGAGCCATGGGAAGTCGAAAAGGGCTTTGTGCTCGCGTGCCAGAGCACGCCGCTGAGCGACAAAGTCCTGCTGGACTACGATAAAACTTAAGCGGCGTTTTCGCTTGCCGGGGCACGACTGGTTCGAGGTTGACGATACTTGGTTACGCATCTCTGCCACTTGCCACTGCCGTTGTTTTCTCCGCGAATAAATCAGTAAATCGTGATTCTGGGTACCTGGAAATGGTATCGGCGAGCATCTGCATTTCGACATGCTTCTCGTAGAGGCGGGGTTCGGGTCTTAGCAAATGATATTGCCTGAATCGCCAAAACGACGTAGCTATCGCGGCATATATTGTGAAGGTTTTCAAGGTTTCTCGTTCGATGGATTGAAGAGTCGTCCTTTTCTGATAGCCACGTATGAACCGACCCGCTTGTTCGAAAGAGATGCCTTGACGATCTTGGCAAGCACCGACGATCACCATTCCCAGGTCAAAAACGCGGTAGTAGTGGCAAGCTTCTTCGAAATCAATGATCGCCATGAGCCGGTCGCCTTTGACAATAACGTTATCGAAGAAGACGTCACCGTGAATTAACGCCATGGGTAGATGCTGAGGGATACTTTTGTGCAAGTATCTGGTTTTCTCGGATAACCAGTCGATATAAGCATGACGAAGCTTGGATTCTGTCACTTCGGCAAAATGGCTACGACCATAGGGGAACGATTGAGGCAAGTAAGACGGTGCGGGAATATCATGCAACCGAGCCATTTCTTCGCCCAACTGAATGAGCAGATTCCCAGTCAAGTTGGCTGAGACGTCTCCGTCGACGTAATGCTTCAACATGACAGGTTTTTCGTCGTGCAGAACCACAACGGGCTGATTGGGTGGCACAACGACTTGCGAGGTGCGAATACCTCGCTCGGTTAAATACATCAGCAAAGTCGCAAGGTTGGTCGCATGTTGAAGCGACTTTTGATTCCAAAGTGTCAAAACGTACCTGCCCGAGCTCGTTTCAACACAATAGCTCGTGTTCTCCAGTCCGCCGTCCATGATGGAGAAAGTCAGAACGTCACCGATTCCGAACCGACGAGCGAGACCCTCGACTGCTCTCGTGTCCAGACGATCGTAGAGCGCCAAGTTAATACCTGCCTAATTGAGCCTGGATGACTCTACGAAATCAATGAGGATGACATCTCTGTGCCCGTTGCCGTTGCTGCAAGTAATCGGGGAAACACTATGCCATTGCGAACGGTCAAAATAGTACGAGTCGAAGTAAGACTCCTGCTTCCAAACGGCAAGGGGAAGTCTCGCCGGCTCGATTCCACTGCCGTAAAAATAGTTGATGCCACCACTAATGTTGTGGCGAGCGATCAGATGTTGCGCAGTATAGGTTTCATCGTCACGATGAGTGCCCTCGGGTGTGGGGTTTGCGGTGACTCCAGTTGTGGCGACAATCCGAATCTGATGGACACCGACTAACCAGTCATCCTCGATGTGATTCTTCGATGTCAGCTTTGCGAAGTCAAACCGTATGAGTTCATGCAGGAACGGGTTGTTGACGGTGTCGGCGGCCAATGGAGCAAAGTGTCTGTGCGTGCCACCATTGAGAGGGTTGGTCTTGCTGCTTTGATAGAAGGTTGCGCCGGGAACATGGCTTAACCGGCCGGAACTCGCAGATAGCTGGTACAGCCCGTAACGCCTTAGTCGGTATTTCCCGCCGTCGGCCATGTAGAGATCTGGTTCGAGATTCTCCCAATCTCGCCTGAATAGATTACTAGACTCTTGGAGAGCTTGTGAAAACGAGAATTCAAAGCCAGGAACTTGTACGTGATGAGCTTGTTCAATGCGCTTTCCTATATCAATATTAACGGTAATCATTATTCTTATTTAAGGCCCCAACAGTATTATGGACAGCAGTGGATCAAAGTTAGACAGCAGACCACTATACCGCAAAGTCGCCACTGCACCCTACTTATGGCGCGATATCAAAAGTACAAATGAAACTATCGGCGTAGAATTGGTATCTATCTGCGCCCGACTAGGGCGATTCTTATTTGCGCCGGAGGGCGTATGACACATTCTGCTACTTCCGTCATCGAGGAATTACCGCCTCGACAGAGTTCCTATAGTCAGGAGGACATGATGCTAGGCGCAGTCGGCAAGCTGTTTGGTGTGTCGAACGCCAGGGTGCCGAAGCCGCCAATGCTCATGACCGACCGGATTACATTGATTACTGATGACACCGGGAACTGTGGCAAGGGCGAAATAAAGGCTGAGTTCGATATCAAGCCCGACCTCTGGTTTTTTGACTGCCACTTCGGCAGCGATCCTGTCATGCCTGGCTGCCTTGGTCTGGATGCGCTGTGGCAGCTTCTCGGATTTTACCTGGTCTGGAATGGGGGGCAGGGGCGTGGGCGTGCCCTGGGTGTTGGCAAGGTCAAGTTTTCAGGTCAGATTCTGCCCAAATCCAAGCTCGTTACTTATCAGCTCGACATCAAGCGAGTCATTTCGCGAAAGCTGGTCCTTGGGATTGCGGATGGCTCAGTATCTGTGGATGGTCGCAAAATCTACACAGCGGAAGACCTGCGGGTCGGACTTTTCACCTCAACTGATAATTTCTAGGATCGACTAATGCGGCGTGTCGTCATAACTGGTCTGGGTGCGGTTTCCTGTATAGGCAACTCAAAAGCAGAAATCACCGAGTCGTTGCGCCTGGGACGTTCGGGTATTGTCGCAAACGAGAGCTTCAAAGAGATGGGTTTGCGCAGCCAGGTTTCTGGCAGTGTCGATATTGATATCACTGAGCATATCGATCGCAAAGTCAGGCGTTTCATGGGCATGTCCGCGGCCTACGCCTATATCGCCATGCAGCAGGCAATTACGGACGCCGGGTTGGAAGACAGCGATGTCTCGAACGATCGCACGGGCATCATTGCTGCCTCGGGTGGTGCATCGAGCGAGAATATCGTCAAGAGTGCCGATATTCTGCGCGCCCGCGGCGTACGCAAGATCGGGCCGTATATGGTGCCGCGTACCATGGGCAGTTCGGTATCTGCGTGTCTCGCGACACCGTACAAAATCAAGGGTGTGAATTTCTCATTGACTTCCGCCTGTGCAACAAGCGCACATTGCATCGGCACTGCGGCCGAACAGATTCAACTCGGCAAGCAAGACATCGTCTTTGCGGGCGGAGGTGAGGAAGAACATTGGACGCTCGCCTGTTTGTTCGACGCGATGGGTGCGCTGTCGTCAAAGTACAACGATGATCCCACAACGGCTTCAAGACCGTACGATGTGTCGCGCGACGGCTTCGTCATCGGCGCAGGCGCCGGCATGGTCGTCGTCGAGGAACTTGAACACGCCAAAGCACGCGGCGCGAAAATCTACGCGGAACTCGTTGGCTATGGAGCGACGTCGGATGGTCACGACATGGTTGCCCCGTCGGGCGAGGGCGCGATCCGCTGTATGACGCTTGCACGTTCAACCGTCGAAGGGCCCATCGACTATATCAATACCCACGGCACCAGCACGCCGGTTGGCGATGTTAAAGAAGTCGAGGCGATGAATGAATTATTCGGCGAAGATATGCCGCGCTTCAGTTCGTCCAAGTCGTTGTGTGGGCATTCATTAGGCGCAACAGGTGTTCAGGAGGCGATACATTGCCTGCTTATGCTGGAACACGACTTCATCGCGCCATCGATAAACGTGAACGATCCCGATCCCGTTGTAGAAGGCACTCCCCTGGTTACGAAACTGATTGAGAATGCCGGCATCAAGACGGCGATGAGCAACAGTTTCGGATTTGGCGGCACCAACGGTACGCTGGTATTCCAGAAACGTTAATAGTCGGCCATAATCGGCCACTATGACGACAATCAAAATCGAAACAATCAGCGAGACGAGCTGCTTCGGTGGCACGATCGGCTTCTATCGACACGCATCCGCGACGAACAACTGCGACATGCAGTTCTCGGTCTTCGTACCGCCGCAGGCGGCCGACGGCAAAGTTCCTGTCCTGACGTTTCTCTCGGGTCTGACCTGCACCGAAGAAAACTTCATGGTCAAGAGCGGCGCACAACGTGTGGCCGCCGAACTGGGGCTCATGCTGGTATCGCCGGACACGAGTCCACGAGGTGACGGCGTGCCGGACGATCCCGATGACGACTATGATTTCGGCCTGGGTGCGGGCTTCTACCTCAATGCCGGCGAAGAGCCGTGGTCAGAGCATTACCACATGTACGATTACGTGACGCAGGAACTGCGGCAGATTATTTTTGATCATTTTCCCGGTGATGCCGGACGGCATGGCCTGACCGGTCATTCGATGGGTGGGCATGGCGCGCTCACGATCGGTCTCAGAAATTCCGACATTTACCATTCGTTGTCTGCGTTTGCACCTATCTGCACGACGTTGCATAGCCCGTGGGGTAAGAAAGCGCTGGGCTATTACCTGGGTAACGACACTTCAACATGGCATGACTACGATGCCTGTGAAGTTGCACGTAACGTCGAGAATGCGTCGTCCTTCAGGAAAATTCTTGTCGATCAGGGCGCGGCCGATGCCTTTCTTGCCGAGCAACTCAAACCGGAGTTGTTGCAGGCAGCTTGTGAAGCCAGTGGCTTGCCTCTCGAACTTCGCTTCCACGACGGCTACGACCACGGCTACTACTTCATATCGACATTCATGGAAGACCACCTCAGGCATCACGCCGAGCAGCTGAATTCTCTTTAGACAATGGACTCGCTGCTTTTACTCGGCGCTGCCATGTTGGCGACGGGCTGTGTCGCCGGTGTCCTTGCGGGACTATTCGGAATCGGCGGCGGAATCGTTATCGTTCCGGTGCTGGAGCTGACACTTGGGTTTGTGGGCGTGGATCCAGCGATTCGCATGCACATCGCGGTAGCGACGTCGCTCGCGACCATAATCCCGACATCGCTATCGTCAGCGCGTGCTCATGCCAAAAGGCAGGCTGTCGACTTTGAGCTCGTCAAGCGCTGGGCGCCGTTCGTGTTGGTGGGCGCTTTGCTCGGCGCGTGGATCGCGGCCCAGGTGCACAGTAGTGTACTGGCAATTATCTTCGCTAGTGTTGCGTTTCTCGTTGCCGCCAAGATGTTGTTCGCTCCCGAGGGCGGCAATCTTACCGACGATGTGCCACGTGGGCCGCTGGTATTCACCATTCCTGCGGCGATCGGTTGTCTCTCCAGCATGATGGGAATTGGCGGTGGCACCTTTTCCGTCATGACCCTGACGATGTTCAATCAGCCGATTCATCGGGCTGTCGGTACGGCTGCGTTGCTGGGGCTGGTCATCAGCCTGCCAGGCACAATCGGTTTCATCATCACAGGGTGGTCAGATGCACGCCTTCCGCCAGGTAGTCTCGGCTATGTCAATTTGCTCGGCTTCGCGTTGATTGCGCCCGCGACGGTGCTGACTGCACCTCTGGGAGCGAAAATCGCGCACTCATTCTCGGAGAAAAAACTGAGTATGTTGTTTGGCGCATTCCTGCTGGTTGCTGCAGGCCGTTTGTTCTACGGGGCCTGGGATATCGGGCCGAAGGAACTGCAGCCGGATGATGCGATCGAATGCGCGCGATGTGGGGACTGGAATTTGCCGCTGGATCCGTTTCGGATTTACGGCAATACCTGGTATGTCGGTACGAATGGCCTGTCGTCAATACTCATCGAGACTGACGCGGGCCTGATATTGATGGATGGCGGTCTGCCGCAATCGGCGGCGTTGATAGAAGCCAATATTAGCAAGCTGGGATTCGACGCGAAAAATATTGCTGCAATTTTCTTGTCGCATGCGCACTTCGATCATGCTGGCGGAATCGCCGCGCTGCAAAAACTCTCTGGCGCGAAGGTGTACACGAGTCGTGTGGCCGCTGCAACGCTCGCGACCGGATTGTTGCAGGAAGGTGATCCGCAATTTTTCAATACTTCCTTGCCCATGAGTTTCCCTGCTATCGCCAACGTCACGGTTGTGGGCGATGCCGAAGTCGTCACTGTTGGTTCCGTTGATATTTTCTCGGTGCACACTCCCGGCCACACGCCAGGTGGCGTCACCTGGACCTGGCAGTCCTGCGCACTCAATACGTGTTACAACATTGTCTACGCGGATAGTTTGAGCGCCGTATCGGCGGTGGGCTTTCATTTCAGTGATGGTCCGGCGGCGATGGATCTGCGCACAAGCGCCAATATCATCTCCAGTCTCGACTGCGATATATTCCTGTCACCGCATCCGTTTTTCTTCGCCATGCATGAAAAGCTGCAACGTCGTGAGCTGGGCAATCCGTTCGTCAACAATGTCGCTTGCAGGATTTACGCCCAAGACTCGCTGGCGTGGCTGGAACAGCGTTTGCGTGCAGAGAGTGGCCAATTACCGGCTGTTGATTGAGCTCAGCTAACACGCTAATCCAGACGCTTGCTGAAGCGCGTCGCCGCGATGGTCATCGCGACCAGCGTAAAGCCAATCAGGAAGAACAGATCCGACGTCAGTTCGCTGATCGGCGCCTCCCGCAACATGATGCCGCGCGTCAATCGAATGAAATGCGTCGTCGGCAATATCTCGCCTATGTACTGCGCGATAACGGGCATGCCATCAAACGGGAACATAAAGCCGGACAACAGGATTGATGGCATGAGGATAAAAATCGTCATCTGCATCGCCTGAAATTGCGTTTGCGTCGCGGTCGAAATCAGCAGGCCGAGTGCGAGATTCGCAGCAATAAATGCGGAGCCGGCAACATAGAGATCAAAAATGCTGCCGCGCACTGGCACGTCGAATAATAGTTGCCCGAAGCCCAGAATAATGGCGAGCTGCAGCAGGCCGATGGCAATGTACGGTGTCACCTTGCCAATCATGAGTTCTGCCGAACTGACCGGCGTATTGATCAGCAGTTCGAGATTGCCGCGTTCACGCTCTCGGACAATAGCGACTGCTGTAAACAGCATCATCGTCATCATGAGAATAACGCCCATGAGTCCCGGCACGATGTTGACCGGCGTGCGTCGTTCGGGATTGTAGTAAGGGCGTACCTCAATCAAGTCCTGTTTTTTGGGTGATTGCAAGGTCGTGTCAAACCGAATTGGCATTGTTCGTAGTTGGTTGGCGACAGCCAAGATAGTAGGGTCGCTGCCATCGACCAACACGTGTACTGCGGCCCGGTTGTTATCGACAACCCGGCGGTCGAAATCATGAGGAATGACGATGCCGATCGAAATTTTCCCCCTGCGGAGCAAGCCTTCAAGTGCGTCCGGTGTTGCGACTGTCTCGACTATTTTCACAACCTGGGTAGCGCGAAGGTCGGCGACAAACTGCCGCGACAAATGCGTGTTCGCCTGGTTGGCAACCGCTGTTTTGAGGTTGCGCACGTCGGTGTTGATCGCATAGCCGAACAACAGTATCTGCATGATCGGTAAACCAAAGACCATGCCGAACGTCAGTCGGTCACGACTCAGTTGCAAGACTTCTTTCTTGATGATCGCATTGAGGCGCGACAGTGACTTCATCGGTCGCGCTCCTCAGGACTCATCGTTACCGCGACGAATACATCCTCAAGCGACGCCGCCGTAAGTGATGCTGATCCCGCAACGCCATGCTCTGCGAGCGATTTCTCGACAAGTTGCACCGGGTTTTCATGGCGCTCGGGAATCAAGACCCGTAGCCGCACCCCAAGTTGCGTGACACTCGCAATCGCGGCAACGCCGTCGAGGGTTGACTGCGCCGCATAGGGATTTTCGGCAATCACCTCGACGATATGCATGCTGGTCCTGGCCTGCAGATCCTGCGGCGTGCCGTCGGCGACTTTGACGCCGCGATCCAGGATGGCCAGGCGATGGCAGCGTTCGGCCTCATCCATGTAGTGTGTCGACACCAGGATCGTCGTGCCGGATTCGGCCAGGCGAAACAGGTTGGCCCAGAAATCACGACGGCTTTGTGGGTCGACGGCGCTGGTGGGCTCGTCGAGAAGGAGCAACTCCGGGTGATGCAACACCGCGCAGGCGAGGCCAAGGCGTTGCTTTTGGCCGCCGCTCATCGTCCCGGCAAATTGCGTTTGCTGATCGTGCAGATCGTATTTGCCGAGAAGTTCCTCAATGCGGCTCGCACGTTCGGCACGCGGGTAGGAATAAATCTCGGCGATGAACTGCAGGTTTTCTCGGACTGTCAGGTCCCCGAACAGTGAAAACTTCTGCGTCATGTAACCGATTTTTGGTTTCAAGGTGCGGGAGTCGCCCGGAATTTCGGTACCCAACACATTCGCCGATCCCATCGTCGGTGTCAGCAGTCCGCACAGCATGCGAATGGTTGTCGACTTGCCGGACCCGTTCGGCCCGAGGAAACCGTAGATCTGTCCGCGAGGAACATCCAGATTCAGGTCACTGACGGCGCGCAAGTCGCCAAAGTGCTTGCTGAGCCCGCGGGCCTCGATTGCGAATTCCGCGCCCATTACTTCGCCTGATCGAGAAGAAATTCGACTTCCACTGGTACGCCGTCGGGGAGTCTCGCGCGTTCTTCGCTGATGTCGATCTTTGCGATATAGCTAAGCCGACCGCGGTCACGTTCCGTTAACGCGTAGTAGGGTGTGAAAGCAGCTTCGCTCGCAACCCAGCGTACGCGGCCATCAATCGGTGCATCCAGACCGTCTACATAGATCAACGCCTTCGTGCCCGCGTGGATTTTCACGCGCACGCTTTCGGGAACGTAGACACGGGCATGCGGCTGGCCTGCGGCCAGAACGATGATGATCGGCTGCCCCTGAACCGGCCGCTCTCCCAGTTCGAACAATCGGCTGTCCACGATGCCGTTGCCGGGAGCGCGCAATACGTGCCGTTCGACATCGATTTGCGCGCTGCTACGCAGCGCCGCTGCCTGTTTCACCGCCTGCTCTGCCTGGGCGAGTTCTTCGACGGTTGTGCCCGTGAGCAATTCTTCCAGTCTCGCGAGCTGTGATTTCAGCTGTGCCTGCGCCGTATCGTGTGCAACTTCTGCGCGGTCCAATACGTCAGCGGAGGACAGGCCTCTGTCGAACACTTCGCGCGCGCGCTCAAGATCGCTGTCCCGATATCCCAGCTCCTGTGTAGCGCCCTCAACGTCAGCGCGTGCAACGGCAATCTGTTCACTGCGGGGACCACGAACAAGTTCATCAAGTCGCGCCTGCGTTTGCGCCAATGCGGCATCGGCTGCGGCGAGTCGCGCGACGGCACGAGCGTCGTCCTGGCGCAACAGTACCTGTCCCTTTGTAACCGCTTCGCCCTCGGCAACAGCGATCTCGATAATCGGTTCGTTCACGTCGGCAGTCATCTCGATGCGGTCGGAAGCCAGTTCGCCGACGGCGCGGTTGCTCTTGTCCTCGGTTTCACAACCGGCGACCAACAGTATCGTGGCTAAAATGAATAACGTTTTTTTCATCCTGGTACTCCGGTCACGCCTTGATGTAGGCGAGAATCATGTCGATCTGGGTTGATATCAGTTTGTCGGTGTCGAGATCGTGTTGCACAAATAACATTCGCCAGATCATCGCCAGCATCACGGGTGCAATTAACAATTGTGGTAATTCGGAAACAGCGGTGGCGCGAAACTCGCCGCGTTCCACTCCGCGTTCAATTAAACCAGAAAGAGCCGCGAGACCCTTGGAGACAACGTGGTCCCAGTAATACTCGACCAGGTCGGGGTGTCGATGTCCTTCTGAGATCAGCAGGCGGATGACAACGGCGATTGGTGATCCCGGCACGGTCTTCATGAACTCAAGCAGCGGGCCGCGAGCGAAATCCTCGGACGACAACTCGGTGGTCTCAACGGCGGCGATCAACGCGTCCACGCGGCGAATGACGACGCCCCTGATAACGGCCTTGAATAGCTCTTCCTTGGTCTTGAAATACAGGTACAGAAGGCCTTTGCTGACGCCGGCACGTTTTGCGACTTCCTCGACCCGCGTTGCTGCATAGCCTTTCTCGGCGAATGCCTGGAAGGCCGCCTCGGTAATCTCCTGCGGCCGCTCTTCTTTGCGGCGCTGGTTGCGTGGTTGTGCCATATCTCGTCCGTTAATGACCAACAAGTCATTAACTATACTTAATGACCCGCGAGTCAGCAAGTGAGAAACGTCGCAAATGCCACTGAATGCGGCATAATCCGGCCATGTTCACCTACATTGATCCCACGATCCGCGAGCGCCTGACTGAGCAGGGGAAGTTATTCCAGATCGACCGTGACGGTGCTCCAGTTGGCTCGAAAAGCCCGCGAGGCGCCACAATCAGTATTCTCGGGCCCATTCCCCTGCCACTGCTGCTGTGCGAGAAACACGTTGATGTGCATTGGTATGCCTGCGTTCGCAACACTGAACTGGGCAAGATCGAAGAGTTGGCCGACGATTTGCGGGAACAGAATGGCCAGCAATCATTTGCCACTCTGGCGTCGTTTATGGCCGTCAACAGCGTATTGGTTATCGGCGATCCTGACACCTGGGTCGACCCGCTGGTGCGCGTGCATTCAAGCTGCCTGACCGGTGATGTTTTTGGCTCGCAGCGCTGTGAGTGTGGGCCGCAAATGCAGTCCGCACTGGATTTGATTCAGCATGATGAGCAGGGCGGCATGCTGATCTATATGTCGGGACACGAGGGTCGCGGCATCGGTCTATGGGCAAAGGCGGCGACCTACCTGTTGCAGGATTCGGGCGAGGATACCTATCAGGCAAACCGGTCGCTCGGACTACCGGACGATTCTCGCGACTTCAGCGATGCGGCTGTATTGCTCAAGTACTTCGTTGGCGACAAGCCTTTTCGTCTGCTGACCAACAATCCGAAGAAAGTAGACGATCTGAGTCATTTTGGTCTGAAAAACATCACACGTGTGAAACACGTAAGCGGTGTGACTGACACAAATCGCGGCTATTTGCGTGCCAAGCAAAGCTGGGGCCATGATCTGACCCCCGAGGACTTGGGCACGGATTGATTGCGTCATTACTGTCGCCAGAGGCGCAGATTACGAGGGCAATCCTCAAAATTACTGCGAAACGGGTTGATATCGATGCCGCCGCGGCGTTGATAGCGCCCATAGATGCTAAGCCTGTCGACTTTGCAGCGCTGCACAATGTCGACGAACATCCTCTCGATACAGGCTTCGTGAAAGTCCTTGTGTTGGCGAAAGGAAACGATGTAGCGCAACAGCGATTCAGGAGCGATACGGGGCCCGCGATAGCGAATCTGCACGCTGCCGATATCAGGTTGCGATGTTACGGGGCACTCGCTGCGTAACAGATGGGAATGCAAGTCTTCTGTAACGATGTCGTTGTCGTTCACCTGCAGCAGTCCGGCATCGACTTCCCAGGAGGAACACTGCACTTCCGTGAAGTCTATGCAAGTGCCGGCAAGCCTGGCTATGAGATCATTTTCAGTTTCCGCAACCGGTGTTACACGAACCTCTATCGGAGCGCCCAGGCACGCGCCGAGATCGCTGGCGATTGTCTCAGCGACCGCGCTGGCTCCATCGAACTGGCTCATTGAAAACGAATTCAGATAGAGTTTCAGGGATTTGGACTCGATCAGGTTGGGCGAATCTGCGGGCACCAGGATCTGCGCTGTGGCGACGGCGGGCCGGTTCGCGGCTCCCAGCCACGTCAGATCCCAGGCGTTCCAGACATCGGTGCCGTGAAACGGCAGATCCGCGCAGATTCCGATGCCCTGACGAGCGTCATTACGAGCAATTGGGCACAGCAGGTCCGGTGAGTAGGTGCACGGATAGGCGCTGTCCTGGCCCAGAGGTGGCTTCGAATCTGGCACGTAATCTGTCCGCAGTGAATATCGCCGGTATTTTGCCGCATAAAAGGCAGGAATTGATCGAATCTTGTGTAAAATGTTCGCCCTTTCAGTGCCAAGATCGCTCGCCTTCCGCGGAGTAACAAAAACATGAGTCCTGCAAACGGCATATCTGGCATCGATCGCGGTTACATCATCCCGATCGGCGGTGCTGAAGAAAAATTGCACAACCCCGAAATACTCGATCGATTCGTCGACGTGTGCGGTGGCAAGCAATCGCGCATCGGTATTATTCCGACTGCCTCGGAACTTGAAGATACCGGCCGAAACTACGAAAAGTTGTTTCGCAAGCTCGGCGTCAAGCATGCGAAAGTCCTGTCGTTTATCACCCGTGAGGATTGCCAGTCGGGACCCGATATCGGCTATATCGAAAAGTGCGACGGTGTGTTCATGACAGGCGGCAATCAGCTGCGCCTGTCGACGACTCTGGGGGGGACAACCGTTGCGCAATTGATACGTCGTCGCAACGCCGTTGGAATGCACGTCGCCGGAACGTCGGCGGGTGCGGCGTTCATGCCCGAACACATGATCGCGGGTGGCTCCGAGGGCAGTACACCAAGTCCCGACATGGTTACCATGGCCCCGGGGCTGGGACTGACGAACGCGTGCATCATCGATCAGCATTTCCGACAGCGGGACCGCATTGGCCGGCTATTGACGGCACTTGCGTACAACCCCTTCGCCATCGGTATTGGCCTGGACGAAGACACGGCAGCCTTCATTCGTGCGGGCGACCAACTCGAGGTCGTTGGCAGTGGTGGCATAACGGTGATCGACCCGACCGATCTGGGTTATTCTTCGATGGACCGGGCGCGTCGCGGCGAGCCGGTCAGCCTGATAGGCGTGAAGTTGCATATACTGGTATCAGGCGGCCGCTATGATATTGCCGCGCGCAAAGCATTTGCCGAATAACGGCAACCATTTGCCGCATAACGTTAATAAAGAAGAACAAGAATGACAGACTGTAGTCATGAAAATTGAGAGCACCAACGTTTATGTCGGGCCGAATCTGTTTGCGCGATTCCCCGTCATTCGCCACATTCTGGATCTAGGCGAACTTGAGCACTGGCCGACCGGCCGACTCGGCGAAGACTTTATTGCACCATTGCTGAAGAAATTGCCTGGCCTGCACGAACACGGTTGCTCGTATCGCGAGCCCGGCGGTTTCGTGCGTCGCCTGCGCGAGGATGAGGGTACCTGGCTCGGACATGTCATGGAGCACGTCGCGATTGAATTGCAAAATGTCGCTGGCTCTGATGTGAGCTTTGGACGCACACGCTCGATCGACGGCCAACCGGGTTTCTACAACATGGTGTTCCAGTACAAAGACGCCGCTGTCGGCCGAGAGGCCAGCGCGCTGGCACTGAGTCTGCTGCACAGCCTGCTGCCGGATAAGCTAAAACCCAAAGATGCGCCCACAAAAGAATGGGACTTTGCCGAAGAACGCGACCGATTTATTCGCTACGCGCAGCGGCGTGAATTCGGTCCGAGTACGGCATCACTCGTGAAGGCGGCTGAAGACCGCAACATACCGTGGCTGCGCCTCAATCGACACAGTCTTGTGCAATTCGGTCATGGCCGCTATCAGCAGCGTATCCAGGCGACAACGACGGGACGTACCAGCAACATTGCAGTGGAACTTGCGTCGGACAAGGAAGAAACAAACAGTATTCTGCGCGATCTTGGCCTGCCGGTTCCGAAGCAAATAGTTGTGCGTAGCGCGCGCGACGCGGTGCGCGCGGCAACGCGCATAGGATTGCCAGTGGTGCTCAAGCCGCTGGCCGGTAACCACGGACGCGGCGTCGCGATCAACTTGCGGACTGATAGTGAAGTAGAAGCCGGGTTTGAAAAGGCCAGCGAGTACGGCCGCACGATCGTGGTTGAGAGTTACATTGAAGGATATGACCACAGAATCCTCATCGTCGACGGTAAACTGGTCGCTGCCGCAAAGCGGGTGCCCGGGCATGTTGTCGGTGACGGCAAGAATACGATCGAGCAACTTGTCGCTATCGTCAACGATGACCCGCGGCGCGGTGTGGGCCATGAGAAAGTGCTTACGCGCCTCGAACTCGACGATCAGGCGCAGCGCCTGCTGGCCAAGCTCGATTACGATAGCAGCACTGTACCGGCAAAAGGCGAAGTCGTGTACCTGCGTTCAACTGCCAACCTGTCAACAGGTGGCACGGCGATCGATGTAACGGACATTATCCATCCTGACAATCGTGAGATGGCCATCCGCGCGATAAAGGCAATCGGTCTCGATATTGGCGGCGTCGATTTCCTGACGAAAGACATCGCTGAATCCTATCGAGAGGCCGGCGGCGGCATATGTGAGGTCAACGCAGGACCTGGTTTTCGCATGCATGTCGCGCCGAGCGAAGGTACGCCGCGTGATGTTGCAGGTCCTGTTATCGACATGTTGTTCCCGCCCGACTGCCCGAGTCGCATACCGATCGCGGCCGTGACGGGGACCAACGGCAAGACGACGACGTCGCGCATGCTTGCGCACATACTCAAGATGGCGGGACGTACCGTCGGGCTGACTTCGACGGATGGTGTGTATATCGACGGCAAACTCAGCGTGCCGGGTGATATGACCGGTCCTGTGTCGGCGCAGATGATATTGCGTGACCCTTCGGTGGATGCTGCGGTTATGGAAACCGCCCGTGGCGGCATGCTGCGCAGCGGACTGGGATTTCAGGAATGCAATGTTGCGGCCTGCCTGAACGTTTCGGCCGATCACCTGGGATTGCGCGGCATCGAAACTCTCGAGCAACTTGCGGAACTGAAGCGCGTGCCCATTGAGGTCGCGGTTGATGCCGCGGTGCTCAACGCGGACGATACCTTGTGCCTGCAAATGGCCGATTACACCGATGCCGAAAAGCTTTGCTACATCACCATGAACCCGGGACATGCACTCGTTAAGCAACATATTCGCGCAGGCGGACAGGCGTTCGTCCTGGAGCAGGGTATGAATGGCCATCTGATCGCGATTTACGACAACGAAACACATACACCGTTACTCTGGACACACTTGATTCCGGCCACGATCGAAGGACGCGCGCTGCACAATGTGCAAAACGCGATGTTTGCCGCCGCGCTCGCCTACAACATGCATATCAGCCTTGAGGATATTCGCCACGGCTTGCGGACTTTCGACTCGACGTTCTTCCAGGCGCCGGGCCGCATGAATATCTACGACGAACACCCGTTCCGCGTCATCCTGGACTATGCGCACAATCCGGCGGCCATTCGCGCGATGTGCGGGTTGGTCGATCGATTTGATGTTGAAGGCCGCAAGACTATCGTCTTGTCAGCGCCGGGTGACAGGCGCGACGAGGACATTCGTGAAATTGCAGGGATTGCCGCCGGCCATTTCGATTACTTTATTTGCAAGTGCGATGATAACCGGCGCGGGCGGGGTGTGGACGAAGTCGCTGTTATGCTCAAGAACAAACTGCTTGAAGAGGGTATTTCTGCGGATCAGATCGAGGTTGTTCCGGACGAGCAGGAAGCGACAGCGCGGGGGCTGGAGTCGGCGAGCTCGGGCGACCTGGTCCTCGTCCTCGGTGACAATATCAAGCGCACATGGAAGCAAATTATCTACTTCAACTCCGGCGCCAAGGTCGAGGACTCCGGCAAGAAAACGACTGCAGTGATGGATCTTCCAGACACCGGTGATTTCAGTCTGGACGCGGATCTGGAAATCATTAGCGACGAGCGCGGCGTACGCATCGCACGGGATGAAGGTGACTGAATCGCACCATGGAATTCCTTGATGCACGCAGACTGACAGGACCCAGCCTGATTTTCGACGAAGCGGGTTCTGTTCTCGATGTGCGCTGCTCCGCCACCGAAGCAGAACTTCTTGTACCGCTGTGGAAGAAACATGTGCAGCGCATGCTTACGGAGCTCGGCTGGGAGGAAGCGACATTTGCCTCGCGGAAACTGCTGGGTGGCGTCAGCATGGCCTTCTCGGCACCGATTGATGTGCTGTACGCGGCTACGGAAATCAACGAATGGGCCTGGGCGGCAAGCGCCTGCGAACTTGACGAAGGCACCGATCCACCGCCATTTGACGAGGTTGCGGCGGCCGTGCGCGCTGCTGCGGATGAAGAAGCGAACCCAGACCTGATGTGCTTGATCAGCGCGGCAAAAGAAAACGGCAAGTCTTTGTTGTGGGACGACGATGAGGTCTCCGTCGGTCTGGGGACCGGTTCCAGGACCTGGCCAGTCAACGATATTCCGGAAATTATTGACTGGAAACCTTTCCATGACGTTCCCGTAGGGCTGATCACCGGAACGAACGGCAAGACAACGACAGTCCGGCTCGCGACCAGTATTGTTCGAGCTGCCGAACAGAACGTCGGACTCTGTTCGACGGACTGGATAGCAGTCAATGACCACGTCATTGATCGCGGCGACTGGTCGGGACCAGGTGGCGCACGTGCGGTATTGCGCGAACGAAATGTCGATGTTGCGATTCTGGAGTCCGCGCGCGGTGGCTTGTTACGGCGTGGACTCGCTGTCGAACGAGCGGACGTCGCGCTTATTACCAATATAGCCGAAGACCACCTCGGAGATTTCGGATCACAGAGCCTGGATGAACTGCTGGCGATCAAATGGATAGTCAGCCGGGCGGTTAGGGACTCGGGCAGTTTGGTACTCAACGCGGACGACGGCCTGCTGCGGGAAAAGTCATCCACGTTCGATGGCGACCTCGTGTGGTTTGGTCTCGATCCGGAAAACGCAACGATTATCAGGTGTGTCGATGACGGTGGCGTGGTGTTTGTTCTCGATGGCGAGGAGCTGACGAAGATCGACAACGGCGTTCGGGAACTCGTCTGCCGCAGTCATGAGATTCCCATCACGCTTGATGGTGCCGCAAGACACAATGTTGCCAATGCATTGGCCGCTGCGGCACTGACATGGTGTCTTGGCATACCGCTTACGCATATTCGCGCCGGGTTGATGAGCATGGCGCAGGATGAAAATCCTGGGCGCAGCAATATCTACGATCTGGGCGACGTAAAAGTGTTGCTCGACTTCGCACACAATCCTGCAGCGATGCATGCGGTATTGGATATGGCGCAAGCGCTACCGGCCAGGCGGCGCGTACTTTGTTTCGGTCAGGCGGGTGATCGGCCCGATGATCTGATACGTGAAATGACACGCGACGCCTGGGCAATTGGTCTGGATCAGGTGATGGTCTCTGAACTCGCCGTCTATCATCGCGGACGTGAACACGGCGATGTGTTCGCTGTTATTCAGGATGAGTTGTTGAGTAGCGGAGCCAAGTCACAGCAGATCGAGCATTTTGAGGAAGAAATCGATGCCTTCGATGCCGCGTTCGCCTGGGCGCGACCAGGCGACCTGATCATCATGCTTGCGCTGAGCGGCGCAGCGCCGATCCAGGAACGGCTCAGAGAACTTGGCGCCGCCTGAACAGCGCCTACTCAAGGCTCAGAATTTTGTCCCAGTGCTTTTTCTCGACCGGCATGATCGACAGCCGGTTGCCTCGGCGCACCAGGATCATATCTTCAAGACTTTTTTCGGCCTTGATATCGGTTAACGTGATGTTGCGCTTTAGTTTGCGCACGAATTCGACGTCAACGAGTATCCAGCGCGGGTTGTCCTTGTCACTTTTTGCGTCGAAATAACGGGATTTCTTATCAAACTGGACCGGGTCCGGGTACGGTTTGCTGGCGACCCTGGCGATACCGACAACACCGGGTTCCTTGCAACTCGAATGATAGAAAAACACCTCGTCGCCGATTCTCATATCGTCACGCATCATGTTGCGGGCCTGGTAATTGCGGATCGAGTCCCACATCTCCCGACCGTCGCGCTGCAGATCGTCGATACTGTAAACGTCGGGCTCCGATTTCATTAACCAACATGCCATACTTATTCATCCGAAAGATTCAATTGATACCGAAACGCTATGGTAGCATTGCGGCAAATTCGAGACCCTGAGAGGTAAATATTGGATGGCCAATATGCTGGCAAATATCTTCGGCTCGTCGCCCGTCAAACCGCTGGAGAAACACATCGATATTTCCTATCGATGCGCACGAGAACTGCGTGGATTCTTCGCGGCTGCCGTCAAGGGCAATTGGTCAAAAGCTCGAAAAGTGCGTGCCGAAATTGAAAGGCTCGAGCACGAGGCGGATAACCTGAAGAAGAAAATTCGCCTGCATCTGCCCAAGAGCCTGTTCATGCCTGTCCCACGTGAGGATCTCCTGGAGCTGTTGTTGGTGCAGGACAAGATTGCCAATCGTACTAAAGATGTCTCCGGCCTGGTGGTGGGCCGTGAGTTGCAGATTCCTGCCGAAATTTCTGAGCAGTTCCTGGATTTTGTCGACCGTAACGTCGACGCCGCAAAGCAGGCCAGGAAGAGTGTTCGTGAACTTAACGAGCTGTTCACGGCAGGTTTTCGTGGCGCCGAGGTGGTCTTGGTAGCCGGCATGATCGAGAAACTTGACCGGATTGAAACGGACACCGATGAAAAGCAGGCAGCTCTTCGGGCGAGTCTGTTTGCCATTGAGAAATCATTGGATCCTATTGATGCGATATTTGTGTACCAGGTCATTGAGCTGACCGGCGAAATTGCCGATATGGCCGAACGTGTTGGCCGCCGACTTGAGCTGCTGCTCTCACACTAATCAATAATACCATCGGGGCGCACTGGTGATCCCGGGAGCAAATTCATGGAAGCGCAATACGTCTACATCAGTCTTGCTGCGGTGTTCGGATTATTCATGGCGTGGGGGATCGGTGCGAATGATGTCGCCAATGCCATGGCGACGTCGGTCGGCTCGAAGGCGCTTACGATCAAGCAGGCGATCATCGTCGCCGCAATCTTCGAGTTTCTTGGCGCCGTTCTGGCAGGCGGCGAGGTCACCGCGACAATACGCAAGGGCATTGTTGACGCTGAGTTGCTCAGTCATGAACCACGTTTGCTGATCTACGGAATGTTAGCGGCGTTGCTGGCCGCAGGTACCTGGCTGCTGGTTGCATCGCGCAATGGCTGGCCGGTATCGACGACGCACTCAATTGTTGGTGCAATCGTCGGATTTGCCGCGGTCGGTATCGGCGTCGATGCTGTGCAGTGGGGCGCGGTCGGCAAGATCGTCATGAGCTGGGTTATCTCGCCGCTAACAGCCGGATTCATCGCCTATCTGATTTACCTTAGTGTACAGCGATTGATCCTGCACCACGAAGATCCGCTGGCGCAGGCGAAGCGCTATGTGCCGATGTATATGTTTTTTGCGGCGTTCACGCTCACTTTGGTGACCATTCTCAAGGGATTGAAACATGTGGGTCTCGATCTCACTTTGCAGGATAGCTATTTCATGGCCGTCGCCATCGCAAGCGGTGTCGCGGTGGTCGGTGCGTTGATTATCCGGCGTATCAAGCCCAATCCCAAGGCCGAGAAGAGCCAGCATTTCTACACCGTTGAGCGCGTGTTCGGCGTGCTCATGATCCTGACGGCTTGCGGTATGGCGTTTGCCCATGGTTCCAATGACGTCGCGAATGCGATTGGTCCGCTTGCCGCCGTGATTGGTATTGCAACTACCGGCAACGTCGCGGCCGATTCACCATTGCCAATCTGGGTGCTGGTCATTGGTGGCGGCGGCATCGTGATCGGTCTCGCGACGTACGGCAGGCGTGTCATCGCAACGGTCGGCGAAAAGATTACGCAACTGACCCCGAGTCGTGGATTCGCGGCTGAACTCGCAGCGGCAACGACGATTGTCATCGCTTCGGGTACTGGCATTCCGATTTCGACGACACATGTGTTGGTTGGCGCTGTGCTCGGCGTGGGACTTGCTCGAGGCATTGAAGCCATCGACCTGCGTGTTGTCGCCCGGATCATGGTGTCCTGGGTCATCACGATTCCAGCAGGCGCGTTTCTCGCGATAGTGTTTTTCTACATCTTCCGTGCGGTTCTGCCGTAAGGTCCGAGGAGTAAGCGATGCGAAAATTGCTGCTTGCACTCAGCGTCATAATTCTGCCATTGGCGGCCTTCGGGCAGCTGACCGACAACGAGATTATTCGCTATCGGAACCTGCAGCATCCGGTACTCGGGGCATCGGGCATGGTCGCCGCTCAGAACCGCCTGTCGGCCGAGGCTGGTGCACAGGTACTCGCGGCTGGCGGTAATGCCGTTGATGCTGCGATCGCAACGGGATTTTCGCTTGCGGTTACTCTGCCGCGTGCAGGAAATCTCGGCGGCGGCGGATTCATGCTCATCCATGATGCGGGTTCCGGCGAAAACATTGCTATCGACTACCGCGAAATAGCGCCGCAAGGGGCGACGCGCGACATGTACTTGGATGAAAACAGTGAGGTCGATTCGAATCGCGCACGCTTCAGTCATCTCGCCGCCGGCGTTCCCGGAACTGTCGCGGGTTTTTACGCTGCCCACCAAAAATTCGGCCACTTGCCATGGAAGCGATTGTTACAGCCGGCCATCGCGCAGGCTCGCGACGGCATCGTGGTTAGTCATGACATGTCAGAGTTACTCAAGGTGTGGCAGAAATCATTGTGCAAAGAAGAGGCGGCCTGCGGTTATTACTTTAAGAAAGGCGGTGTGCCGTACGAGGCGGGTGATTTATTCGTGCAAAGCGACCTGGCCGGCACGCTGCAACTTATCGCCGATCAGGGAGCCGATGCATTCTACAAGGGCAAAATCGCCGAACAAATCATTGCCGAAATGCAGCATGGCGGTGGTCTCATCGACGCGCCTTCGCTTGCAGCCTACCAGCCCGTCGTCAGGAGTGCTGTGCGGGGTACCTATCGTGGCTACGACATCCTCTCTATGCCGCCGCCGAGTTCCGGAGGCGTTCACCTCCTGCAGATGCTGAACATCCTGGAGCATTTCCCGGTTGCCGAGCTTGGGGCAGGCAGTGCGGACAACGTTCATTTACTGGCAGAGGTTGCTCGTCTCGCTTACGCAGATCGCTCGAAACATCTCGGCGATCCGGGTTTCTACGAGGTCCCGGTGAATTGGCTGACGAGCAAAGCATACGGCAGGGAACTCGCAGCAACCATCGATCTCAAGACGGCGCGAAAATCGGCAGACATAGCGCCTGGCGTCGCGCTGCTCCTGGAAAGTAATGATACGACTCATTTTTCCGTAATTGATGAAAACGGCGACGTCGTCTCGAATACTTATACGTTAAATTTTCCGTTCGGTTCGGGCATCGCCGTCGCAGGCGCCGGGTTTCTTCTTAATAATGAAATGGACGACTTTGCGGCGAAGCCCGACGCGCCGAACGCCTACGGCTTATTGGGAGGAGACGCTAATTCTGTAGTCGCCGGGAAACGTCCGTTGAGTTCGATGACCCCGACTATCGTGTTTGCTGACGGCAAACCGTGGTTCGCCACCGGTTCCATGGGCGGTAGCCGCATTATTACCACGGTGTTGCAGATAATCGTCAACATGATCGACCACAGCATGAATCTTGCCGAGGCAACAGCCGCGCCGCGCATGCATCATCAGTGGTACCCGGATGTCCTGCAGCTCGAATCGGGATTCAGCCCTGACACGATTCGATTGCTAAAGCAACGGGGACATGTTGTGCAGGATGCGCGTTATTCCATGGGCAGTTCGCAATCCGTTGGCTTCAGCGGCGGTGTTTTCCGCGGTGCATCTGACTCGCGGCGGCCGAACGCGGGTAGCGTTGCGCCTCATCGGCCCGCGACGCGTTGATAGTCAGCAACACATCAGCCACGCTAACTCTGGCTGCGCGTCGCTATGCGATGGTCATTCTCGCCATCGTTTACATGTTCAACTTTGTTGACCGGCAGATTCTGGCCATTTTGTTGCCGGCAATTCGAGATGAGTTTCAGATCAGTGATGCCTATCTCGGGTTCCTTGCCGGCACCGCGTTTGCAATTTTCTACGTAACGCTAGGCGTGCCGATTGCGCAATACGCGGATCGTTGCAATCGGCGCAATTTAATCGCCGTCGCAGTCGCGCTTTGGAGCGCCATGACCGCGTTGTCAGGATTGGCGGCGAACGTCTGGCAGCTGACGCTCGCTCGAATCGGTGTCGGCATCGGCGAGGCCGGATGCAGTCCGCCCGCTCATTCGATGATTGCCGATTATTTTCCGCCCGAGAAGCGCTCCACCGCCATGGGCTTTTACACGCTGGGTATTTCGGCAGGCATCATGCTGGCGTATCTGGCCGGCGGCTGGGTAGTGCAGAACATCGGTTGGCGGGCAGCGTTTTTTATCGTCGGCATTCCAGGGCTGCTGCTGGCGCTGGTGGTTCGATTCACGCTCAAGGAACCGCGGCGTGGTTCGTCGGAGGAGCGGCAGGACAGTGGCGTACAACCTCGCCTGCTGGAGGTCGTGCGCTTCCTGCGAGGTCGTAATTCGTTTGTGCATATGGCATTGGCAGCCGGGCTGTCATCATTTGTTGGCTACTCGGTCATCAGCTTTCTGCCTACCTTTATGGTGCGCAGTTTTGACATCGAAATGGCGCTCCTGGGACGCTGGCTTGGCCTGATTCTGGGTATTGCGGGCGGCGCAGGATTTTTCTTTGGTGGCTACATCGCCGATCATCTGGGCAGGGCCGGGCAGCGCAAGTCGCTAAATTTCATTGCGCTGACGATATTGGTATCAGCGCTGCCATTGTCATTGATGTTTCTTGCCGGTAACTGGACGGTGGCGTTGCTGCTGTTTGTGGTACCGGCTGCGACAATGAACGTGTACCTTGCGCCCGTATTGGCGCACACGCAGAGCTTGGTTTCGTTGCGCATGCGTTCGGTGGCATCGGCGCTGGTGCTGCTGATCATCAATATCATCGGGCTTGCGACGGGGCCGTGGATCACGGGCATTATCAGCGACCTTCTGGAGCCGCGCTTTGCGAACGAGTCGATGCGTTACAGCCTGCTGATCGTTACCGTGGTGATTTTGCCCTGGGCCTGCTGGCACTACTACCGGGCGGGCCGGACGATTGACCACGATCTTGCGCGCGCAACGGAAGGCGATTAGCAACGTTCTGCTGGCTGTTCAGACTGCGCGCAGGTACCAGTCGAAGTCGATTTCGCTGACCGTGTTATGAAAGCTTGCACATTCCGCGCGCCGATTCATTGCGTAGTACTTGCAATAATCGTGGCCGAGATACTCGGGCAGCACCTTGCTGCGTGAGAATTTATCAATGGCAGCATCCCAGCGATTCGGAATTTTCAGTTTGGGTACTATGTGCTCCCCTTGCTCGACCATTGACCCCGGATCGCACTTGTTCTTGAGGCCGTGATGCAGGCCCGCAAGTAGCACCGCCGTTACCAGGTAGGGATTTGCATCGGCGCCGGATACGCGGTGTTCAAAACGCAGGTTATTGGCGTCCGATTGTGGAATTCGTATTGCAACCACGCGGTGATTGACGCCCCAATTCGGCTCAACGGGCGCGAACATGTCGGGACGCAAGCGCCGGTACGAATTCGCGTTCGGGGCGCAGATCAGCGTGGCCTCGGGCATGATTTTCAACAGGCCGCCAACGGCGTGGCGCAGGCGGTCGGAGAATGGTGGCGCGGCCAGCGAGTCGCGGCCGTGAGAGAAATAGTTCTTACCATTGTGATCGACCAGGCTCATATGGATGTGCAGGCCGCTGCCGGCATCTTCTGCAAATGGCTTGGCCATGAAGCAGGCAATGAAACCGTGTTGGCGGGCCGCCGCCTTGATAATGCGCTTCATTAACACCGCATGGTCGCATGCCAGCAGCGGGTCATCGACGTGGCGCAGATTAATTTCGAATTGACCCGGCGAGTACTCGGATATTGCCGACTCCGCGGGGATATTCTGGATATCACAGTAGTCGTAAACGTCGTTGAGAAACGCTTCGATCTCATACAGATCATCCGGGTGATAGACCTGCGGCCCGGGCTGGATGCGGTCGGATCCGGGGATTTTTGGTACCGCGACGGCCGGCCTGGCAGCGTTTGCGTCCAGTAGGTAAAACTCAAGTTCCGTTGCCATAACTGGCTGCAGTCGCATCTTTTTCAACGGCTGCAGCGCACGCTCCAGTACATTGCGCGGATCCGCAAAAAACGCTGTGCCGTCATCGTTTGCCAGGGTAAACAGCGCCTGTCCGGTCGGCTTCCTGGCCCAGGGAACCGGGGCGATGCTGCCGGGAACGATATGGCAGGGAACATCGGGGTCGCCGTCATCCTCGCCATAGGGAATTCCCGACACGGTTTCGCCCAACGTCGTCAGCAAGGTGGTGCCAGCACAAAACGGAAAACCGTCCTTGCAACTCTTGTCGAAGTCAGCCGGCCGAATGCGTTTGCCTTTGAGAATGCCACTGAGATCGGGCACCAGGAGTTCCATCGCCTCGAAATTACCGTGTACGCGTTGTGCGGTGCGCAATTCGGCGACAGTCGACTTGTATTTGGGCATTTTTCTTCCGTGGATTTTGGTGAGTTGGCATGTCGTTTGCCTGAGCATCAACGATTTGGAGGCGCATCGCAACACACCCTCTGTTATCATATTGTGAAATACTTTCGCATAATATGGAATATGGCCATGCGTAACCAGGCACCACCGCAAGGCGCTCAAGCGGTACTGCGCGCCATTCGACTACTGAAACTTTTTACCTCCGAATCACCAGAGCTGCAGCTGGCGGATATCTGCGAACTGTCCGGCTTGAACAAGACCACAACACACCGGCTCCTGCAGGCTTTGTACAGCGAGGAATTGTTGGCCAGGAATCCCGCCACCGGGTCGTATCGGTTGGGACCGGGATTAATGGCGCTTGGCGTGCAGGCGCTTTCCAGCAACGATCTGCGGCTGCGAGCCCGGCCATTACTGCGTAAACTCGCCGAAGATACCGGCGAAACGGCGACGCTTGAGATTCCTATCGACGACACGATGCTGATTTTGGATGAGGTAACGGGCAAACATTTTGTCGGCGCAGCGGGCAATGTTGGAACTCGTTGGCCAATGCACGCAACGTCGACTGGCAAGGCACTGATTGCATTCGATCAACGGGGCCCGGAACGGCTCAGCGAACACTTGCCATCGCTGACGTCACAAACCATCACGCGGCACGAAACACTGCGCAAGCAACTCAGCGAAATTCGTCGGCGTGGTTTCGCAGAAACGGTCGATGAGCTGGAAGACGGATTTTCGGGTGTCGGTGCTGTTGTCAGGGGTGTTATGGGCGAAGTCGTGGGCGCGATATCGATTTGTGGTCCCACGCAGCGCATGTCGAAAACTCGCCGAGCGCAGTTGGGCGTGACACTTTGCCAAGTCGCTGAACGTCTGCAGCCGCACTACTGATGACGGCCCGGCATGTTAATATGCGCGTCGGCTGAGCGGCAGGAATAAAAAAATCAACACTAAATCCCTTACTCGCAAAGTGATCTCCCGACGTCTTTCTCCTGTTCTGATTATTGCTGGTTTACTCGCGATCGCACTGCCGTCAGCGGCGCATGCGATCGAAATCGAATGGCCTGCTATCGGCCTTACCGCTGTACCCATTGAGGTCACCGTGAACGGTGCGGTTGCCGGCGATCTCATCACCTTGAGCGTAGCCGGGCAGGATTACAGTGCTACAGCGGATGACGCTGGTCGGGCGAAATTCGATGCCGTAATAGTCAACGAAGCTGGTACCGCAAATATTGTTGCGAAGTCGGGCGGCGATGCAGCTGCTGCGGAAATGCGCGTACTTCCCGGCTGGGTATCGGTGTTACCTGCGTTCGTGGCAATCGCTGTTGCTTTACTGTTGCGCAATGTCATTCCGGCATTGCTACTCGGTCTGTGGCTGGGTGCGACTGCTCTGCAGTCATTCACATTGAAGGGAGCCGGACTGGGCTTGCTTGATAGTTTTCAGGTTTTCGTTGCCGGGTCCGTCGCCAACTCCGATCGCGCGTCGATTATATTGTTTACGATGATGATTGGCGGCATGGTGGGAATCATCACGCGCAATGGTGGCATGGCGAGCGTTGTTAAAAGCATAGTGAGTCGCGCCAAAACGGCAGTTGGCGGTCAGGTCGCGGTCTGGCTAATGGGCTTGATGATCTTCTTCGACGACTACAGCAACACGCTGGTTGTCGGCAATACCGCCAGATCACTGACGGACCACCTCAATATATCGCGTGAGAAACTCGCCTATATTGTCGATTCGACGGCGGCCCCCGTTGCGTGTCTTGCCCTCATTACGACGTGGATCGGATATCAGATAGGTTTAATCGATCAGGCGCTGGCCTCCGTAGATGGGCTGGCTGGCATGCAGGCCTATTCCGTATTCCTGAATTCCATTCCGTACAGTTTTTACCCGATCCTCGCGATAATATTCGTATTGCTCATTGCGTCAACCGGGCTCGACTTCGGGCCTATGGACAAGGCCGAGGTCGCCATGCTCGAGAGCGCGCGCGCCACCCTCGAGCTGGAGAAGGCCGAGGTCCGCGCGCGCAACGGTCAGGTCAAGCCGGAGTCTGATGATCCGCTGCCGGCACTCGAGGGCGAGGAGTTGGCGCCGAAGGGTAATATCCCGCTGCGCACCGTCAACGCGTTTGTTCCGATCCTCACGTTGATCGTCGTCCTGGCGATCAGTATGTACATGCTTGGCGAGGGTCCGACCTTAACCGACATCCTCAATACGACAGATCCCTACAAGGCGATGATGTATTCGTCGTTCGTGGGCGTACTGGTTGCTGCGTCGATGACAATTGGCCAGGGTATTCTTTCCGTCCACGAAACGGTCGACGCCTGGTATGGCGGCCTGCGTGCGACGTTGTTCGGTATGATTATTCTGGTTCTGGCCTGGTCGCTCTCCGATGTTACCGCGGCGCTGCATACTGCCGCATACCTGGTAACTTTACTGGCCGGTGCGCTGCCCGTTGCCTTGGTTCCCGCAATCGTATTTATCCTGGCTGCACTTACGGCGTTCACGACCGGCACCAGCTGGGGGACGATGGCAATCCTGATGCCGCTAGTCGTGCCGCTTGCGTGGGCTGTGATGGCTATGCATGGTATTGCGGATCCAACGGGCATGCACATACTGTACTCAACGGTATCGTGTTGTCTTGCCGGGGCAGTGTGGGGCGATCACTGTTCGCCAATATCCGACACGACCGTTTTGTCGTCGGTGGCCAGTGGCTGTAATCACATTGAGCACGTGCGCACACAGTTGCCCTATGCGCTGGTCGTGGGATTCGTAGGGCTTGTGTTTGGTACGATCCCGGGCGGTTTCGGCGTATCGCCGTGGATATCCATTGTTGTATGTACTGCAATACTCATCGCTGGGCTGAAATTCTTCGGGCGTCGCGCCGATGACTAGTGATGTCTAGTTCGAAAGCCGTTGTCGGAGTACCGGCTGATCGGCGCATTGTTGGTATCCATCCGTTTCACATGGTCGGGGAGAAATACCTGCGCGCGATTATTGACGGTGCGAACGCATTGCCGTTAGTCGTTCCGGTGCTGGCGGACGACATTGAGATTGATGCGGTGCTCTCCCAGGTTGACGGCATATTCTTTACTGGCAGCCCGTCGGACATAGAGCCACATCGCTATGACGGTGAACCAAGCGCGCCGGAAACACTGCACGATGCGCATCGCGACGAGTTGACGTTGCCAATGGCACGACGTGCTTTGGAGCGCGGCGTGCCGGTGCTCGCCGTCTGCCGTGGGTTCCAGGAACTCAATGTTGCGCTAGGCGGATCCTTACATCAAAAAGTGCACGAGGTACCCGGCTATCACATGCACAAAGAAAATCCTGACGACGATATTGAAGTGCAATACGGTCCGTCCCACGAGGTCAATCTCGTTGCGGGGGGGCTCCTGCATGCAATGGCCGGTGCCGAGAGTGTCATGGTGAACTCACTGCATGGGCAGGGCGTCGCCAGGCTGGCGGACAGTGTGACCGTGGAGGCAGTGGCAGATGATGGTCTGGTAGAAGCTTTTCGTGTGGATGACACGCAGGGCTTCAATCTTGCCTTGCAGTGGCATCCCGAATGGCGAGTGACCGAGAACGAATTTTCAATGGCGATATTCAAGGCGTTTGGCGACGCGTGCGTGCAGCGCGCAGCTAAGCGGAAGGTGTAGTTTGAGCACAGGGGAAATTTTCCAGTCCTGGCTGCAGGAACGCAATATTGTAGATGTTGAAGCGTTCGTTCCCGATATGGCCGGTTCTGCACGGGGCAAAATTATCCCGGCTGACAAATTCGGTTCGGGACAGATCAAAATGCCGGAAGCCATTTTTGCGCAGACGATTTCCGGTGACTTCGTTGACGATAAGAACAATGTCGAGGATCGGGACATGTTGCTGGTGCCGGATGCAGCGACTCTGCGCGTTGTGCCGTGGGCGATCGACCCTGCTGCGTCTGTATTTCTGGATTGCTATCTGCGCGATGGTTCACCCGTCACCAAGTCGCCGCGCGCTGTTCTGCGTAACGTGCTCACAAAATACGAGGAGCGTGGATGGGTTCCCGTCGTTGCGCCTGAAGTGGAGTTTTACCTGCTGAGCCCGCATCCCGATCCCAATATGGAGGCGCAGCCTCCCGCGGGCCGGCTGGGTCGAAAAGATGGGGCGCGCCAGCCATACAGCATTGACACGATGAACGACTTCGATCCGTTTATCGTCGACGTTTATAAATATTGTGAAGCACAGGAAATTCGCGTCGACACGTTGTCACAGGAAATGGGACCGGCACAACTTGAAATAAACTTCCAGCACGGTGACGCATTGGAGCTTGCTGACGAAGTTTTCCTGTTCAAACGCACGGTTCGCGAGGCAGCGATTGCACACGAAATGCACGCAACCTTCCTGGCCAAGCCCATGGGCGAAGAAGCGGGCAGCGCGCTGCATGTGCACCAAAGCATTGTCGACAAGGACGACAACAATATTTTCTCGAAGAAAAATGGTGAGCCGAGTGATCTTTTCTACGGTTTTCTCGGCGGTTTGCAGACGTACCTGCCCGACGCACTGTTGATTTTCGCGCCGTACGTCAATTCCTATCGCCGTTTCCTGAGCCCCTGGTCATCGCCTGTGAATCTGGCCTGGGCGGTCGACAATCGGACTGTCGGCCTGCGCGTGCCGGATTCAAGCCCGGAAAATCGCCGCATCGAAAATCGACTCGCCGGATCGGACGTCAATCCATATCTCGTAATTGCGACCACGCTGGCCTGCGGCTTCCTCGGTATGACCGAGGGCCTGAAGCCGACAGCCCCGACTGAAGGCAGCGCTTACAGCGATGAATTCAGCCTACATCGAAATATCTACGCGGCGTTGCAGGCGCTGCGTGGCTCTGCGGCGATGCGCGGTATACTCGGCGACAGCTTCGTCGACCTGTATTGCGCGGTCAAAGACGATGAATACCGGGAATTCCAGGAAATCGTCACACCTTATGAGCGCGAAATACTCCTGCCAAACGTCTGACGTTTCAGTATACGTTTCAGTATGTGATTCGGGCAGGACTCCGCGCCGGCGGTTGGCTATTATTGCTCAATTGATAACAATTCGGTGGCCGACGCGGTCCTCGGAGGTGACACATGGCAGCGCTTGAAAAACGCTCAGGATTGGAATGGCAGGAGCTGGATAAAGAGCACTACCTGCACCCGTTTACAGACTACAAAGAGTTGCACGAGAAAAAATCGCGCATCATTACGCGTGCGGATGGCGTCTACATTTATGATGCCGATGGCCGCAAGATTCTCGACGGAATGTCCGGACTCTGGTGCGTCAACGCGGGCTATGGACGCGATGAACTGGTGGACGCGGCGGCCGATCAAATGCGAGAACTGCCGTACTACAACAGTTTCTTTCAATGCGCCCATCCGCCATCGATTGAACTGGCGAGAATACTGCAGGAGGTCACGCCACCACATATGAATCGGGTGTTTTTCACCGGGTCTGGTTCTGAATCGAATGACACGATCGTGCGCATGGTCAGGCGTTACTGGGATCTGATGGATCAACCCGAGCGCCATACGATCATTAGCCGCGTAAATGCCTATCACGGTTCAACGGTTGCGGCGGCGAGTCTCGGCGGCATGAAGTCAATGCACAAGCAAGGCGGTTTGCCAATTCCGGGCATCGTGCATGTCGACCAGCCGTATTGGTTTGACAGCGACAAGAGTGTGTCGCCGGATGAGTTCGGATTACTTGCCGCTCGCTCACTCGAAGACAAAATCAATGAGCTTGGGGCCAACAAGGTGGCGGCATTTATCGCCGAGCCGATACAGGGCGCCGGTGGTGTGATCATGCCGCCCGATACCTATTGGCCCGAAGTGCAACGCATCTGCGATGAGTACGGTGTGTTATTGATTTCCGACGAAGTCATTACCGGGTTTGGCCGACTCGGGGAGTGGTTTGGCGCCGACTATTTCGGTACCCATCCGGATTTCATGCCCTTCGCCAAGGGCGTGACATCCGGTTACCTGCCGCTCGGCGGCGTCATGATCAGCGACCGCGTCGCCGAGACGTTGATCGACAAAGGTGGTGAATTCCATCATGGCTACACCTATTCCGGGCATCCGGCGTCGTGTGCGGTGGCGATTGCAAACATCAAAATTCTTCAGGACGAAAAACTTATCGAGCGCGTCAAATCCGACATCGGACCGTATCTGCAGGCCGGCTGGAAGAAACTTGCGGAGCATCCGCTCGTTGGGGAAGCCCGCATGGTTGGGTTGATGGGTGCATTGGAAATAGTGGCCGACAAGAATTCACTCGAACGATTTGAAGAAAAGCAGGGTGTTGGCACTATTTGTCGCGATTTCCTCGTGGACAATGGCCTCGTCATGCGAGCGGTAGGCGACACGATAGTCACGGCGCCACCCTTTGTGCTGTCGCACGAGGAAGCCGATGAGTTGGTCGCAATTGCCTGGAAATGCCTGGACCTGACGCAGGCGGCATTGCAGTGACCACTCGTAAGGCGAGCAACGACAATGCCATAACGCGGGAGAGCCTTTACGGCACGACCCCGGAGCCCACTTATGCAGGCGTTACATCGTTCATGCGGCGGAAATACACCAAGGACTTGACCGGTGTTGACGTTGTCGTAACCGGTATTCCATTTGATACCGCGACGACCAATCGACCAGGCGCGCGTCTCGGCCCACGTGCGATTCGCGCTGCATCTTCGATCATGGCGTGGGAAAAGATGTACGGAATGGAATTCGACCCCTTCGACAAGCTTGCGGTGATCGACTACGGCGACTGCTATTTTGATTCTGGTCGGCCGCAGGGCATACCCGATGAAATTGAAAAACACGCCTACGACATCATCAGCCAAGGTCCTGGATTGTTAGCGCTGGGCGGCGATCATTTTGTCGCTTATCCGTTGCTCAAAGCGCACGTCAAAAAGCACGGCGGACCTCTTTCTCTGTTGCATTTTGACGCGCACAGCGATACCTGGGCCGACGAAGAAGGCCGAATCGATCACGGCACCATGTTTTATTTCGCCGCAAAGGAAGGTCTCGTCGATCCGGCCAATTCGGTTCAGATCGGTTTGCGCACGACGAACCCGGATACGATGGGTTTTAATGTGCTTGATGCACCGTGGGTGCATGCCAACGGCATCGAGGCGACGATCGAACAGGCGCGCAAGGCCGTTGGTGACAATGCCGTTTACCTGACCTTCGATATCGATTGCCTCGATCCGAGCTATGCGCCGGGTACCGGCACGCCAGTTTGTGGCGGACTGACATCCCACCAGGCCATCGAGATCCTGCGCGGCTTGCAAGGTATCAACGTGGTGGGGATGGACATCGTTGAGGTTGCACCAGCCTATGACGTGGGTGAAATCACGGCACTGGCCGCATCGTATCTGGCGATGGAAATGCTGTATCTGTACGCTAATAGTCCGAAAACCCGGACGTACCCGTAATGCAAGATACGCGGGAGCATACGAGG
>JACZTO010000081.1 GCA_022573655.1 Pseudomonadota bacterium | reverse complement strand
TGAATAATCCAGAAGCGAAAAACCGTACCTGGGCCGAGCCATACAAAATCAAGATGGTCGAGCTTCTCAGGATGACGACGCGCGAAGAGCGGGAACAGGCTATTCGGGCCGCTGGATACAACACGTTCCTGACCCGAAGCAGGGACGTCTACATTGACCTGTTGACAGATTCCGGCACTGGCGCGATGAGCGACAGGCAGTGGGCGGGGTTAATGCTAGGTGACGAGGCCTATGCAGGAAGTGAGAACTTCTATCACCTCGAAGCCGTTATTAAAAAATACTACGGTTACGAATACATGGTGCCAACGCATCAGGGCCGCGGCGCCGAAAACCTGATGTCGCAGATTCTTATCAATCCGGGTGACCATGTACCTGGCAATATGTATTTCACCACAACTCGTCTGCATCAGGAATTGGCTGGCGGAACCTTTGTGGATGTCATCGTTGACGATGCGCAAGGGTAATGTAGACATGAACAAGCTGGATCGGCTTGTACAGGAGGTTGGCGCAAAACGCGTGCCCTACATTAGCCTTGAAGGTAATGTGAACATGGCAGGCGGACAGCCTTTCTCCATGGCGAACCTCACGGAATTACATCGCTACTGCCGCAAAAACGATATTCCAATCATGCTTGATGCAACACGCATTATAGAAAACGCATGGTTCATCAGGGAACGAGAAGACGGTTATGCGCACAAATCGGTCCGCGAAATTCTAAGGGAGATCTGTGATCTGACGGACGGCTGTACCATGTCGGCCAAGAAGGACGCGCTCGTGAATATCGGTGGCTTCTTTGCGTGCAATGACGAGGAACTATTCAGAAAGGCGCAAAATCTAGTCGTCGTCTATGAGGGTCTGCATACTTATGGTGGCCTCGCTGGGCGAGACATGGAGGCAATGGCCCAGGGCATTCGGGAGGCCGTTACAGAAGAGCACCAGGCGGCTCGTATCGGCCAGGTGCATTACCTGGGCGAGAAATTAGACCGTGCCGGTATCCCGATCGTCAGGCCAATCGGATCGCACGCGATATTTATCGATGCCAAACGGTTTTTACCGCACGTGGATCAGGATGAGTATCCTGCACAAGCGCTCGCCGCAGAGCTTTACCTCGAGTCCGGCATTCGTACGATGGAGCGAGGCAACGTATCTGCCGGGCGGGACCCCAAGACTGGCAAAAACCGCCGTCCTCCGCTGGAACTTGTGCGGCTCACGATACCGCGCCGCGTTTATACGCAGGCCCATATGGACGTCGTCGCAGAGTCCGTCATCGATGTCCATAAACGGCGCGACGAGATCTACGGACTGACAATGGTGTATGAGCCCGAGTACTTGCGTTTCTTTCAGGCTCGTTTCGAACCGATAAGTTTGAGCCCCTTATGACATACGACATCATTATCGTCGGCGCGGGCCCCGTGGGCTTGAGCTTCGCACGATCTCTCGCAAATACCGGACTAAAGATTGCGCTGGTTGAAAAGCAATCCAGTGAGCAACTTGCCGCACCCGAATTCGATGGACGAGATATCGCACTGACACACCTGTCTGTTCACCTCCTGAAGGAGCTCGGAATATGGGAGCGCTTCGAACCCGATGACAGACCTCCAATAAAGGCCGCCAGAGTATTAGACGGGACATCGCCCTATTGCCTGAAATTCGATAGTGAAGAAGATTCAATCGATGCACTTGGATTTATTGTCTCGAACCATGTAATTCGCAAGGCACTCTTCGACGAGGTACGGACTTTCGACAATGTTGAAATACATTCAAACCTGGCTGTAACGTCTGTTTCAACGGACTCCAGCAAGGCTTGCGTCGTGTTGTCCGACGGGCAAATAATGGAGGCACGCTTAGTCGTTGCCGCGGATAGCCGTTTCTCGGAAACTCGCCGTATGGTTGGAATCCCGGCATCAATGCACGATTTCGGCCGCGTCTGCATTGTTTGTCGCATGGAGCATCAAAGACCTCACGAAGGAATCGCGTTTGAATGTTTTCATTACGGCAGGACTTTGGCGGTTTTGCCGCTAACCAGCCACCGCTCTTCTATCGTCGTTACGGCCCCGATGGATCACCGCGATGCAATAATGGAAATGGATGACGCGCAATTTGGCTGCGACATTCGGGATCGATTCAACAGTCGATACGGTGACATGAAACTCACCACCAAAAGATTCGCATATCCGCTGGTTGGCGTTCACGCATCGAAGTTCTATGCGATGCGTTTCGCCTTGATCGGGGACGCCGCTGTTGGCATGCATCCCGTAACTGCACATGGCTACAACCTTGGACTCAGCGGCCAGGATATTCTCGCAAAAGAAATTATTACCGCCGCAGCTCAGGAAGGAGATATCGGTGCAACGTCTTTGCTAGAGAGATATCAACGCCAACACATGAAAGCGACCAAGCCTATGTTTCACGGCACCAATGAAATCGTGAAGTTTTTCACCGATGACCGCGTATTGGCAAAACTGGCAAGACAAGTCGCTTTGAGGCTGGCCAACAGGATTCCGCTGGTCAAGCAAATAATAACCAGCAAGCTAATGTGACTGCAGAACCAAAACCCGTTATGCCTGACATTCGCTTTGACTCCAAACTCATTGCTCGCTATGGGGGCACCGGTCCGCGTTATACGTCGTACCCGACGGCCCCGCATTTTAGCGACGAATTTACGGCCGGCGAATACCAGAAGCATGCGCTGAGAAGCAATGAAGTGTTAAACCCTCGTCCGCTTTCCTTGTACGTGCATATACCCTTTTGTCAATCGCTCTGCTACTACTGCGCGTGCCATAAAATCATCACGCGCAATACCAATCGCGTAAACGTGTATATGGACAGCCTTTATGAGGAAATCGACATGCAGGCCGCCCTGTTCGACGATGATCGCGTCGTTGAACAGATCCATTTCGGCGGTGGCACGCCAACTTACCTAAGCGACAATCAACTGTATGACCTGTTGGTGCATCTTCGCAATAGATTTAATCTGCAAACGGGCCGTGAGCGTGAATTCGCAATAGAAGTTGACCCAAGAAGCGTGACCACACATTCAATTGGTGCGCTGGCTGAGATTGGCTTTAATCGGCTAAGCCTGGGCATTCAGGACTTCGACCCTCAGGTACAGCAAGCTGTTAACCGAGTTCAATCGGCTGTGGATACTATCGCCTTGGTAGAACATGCTCGCGATGTGAAATTTAATTCAATTTCGTTCGACCTGATTTACGGCTTGCCACATCAAACGGTGGAGAGCTTCTCTCGGACGCTCGATACGGTAATTGCAATACAACCAGATCGACTTGCTGTGTACAACTATGCGCACCTCCCTAACCGATTCAAAGGACAACGGATGATTAAAGAGCGCGATCTGCCCAGCCCAGACGTTAAGCTTAAGATACTGAATCGCACAATCGAGAAACTGCTTAAAGCGTCATACATCTACATTGGCATGGATCATTTCGCATTGGCCAACGACGAGCTGGTGAAGGCTCAACAAAATGGTACGCTGCAACGTAATTTTCAGGGTTACTCAACTCACAGAGATTGCGACCTGATCGGGCTAGGGGTTAGCGCGATTGGAAATATCGATAACACTTATTCCCAAAATGCGTCCACAACAACGGAGTACCAGATGGCGTTGGAGGCAGGAAAACTGCCTATCCGACGCGGTATTGAGGTGGACAGTGATGATCGGATCCGGGCTGAGGTCATACAGCAGCTCATGTGCTACGGGCAGGTCGACTACTCGTATTTCCAGCAGCACTTAGACACAGATTTTCCAAGCTATTTCAACAGCGAGTTGACTCGCCTAGCGCCACTTCAACGAGACGGCCTGGTCGAGTTGTATCCCAACCGTATACAGATAACTGCGACAGGGCGAATGCTGCTGCGCACCGTTGCCATGGTCTTTGACCGACACTTGGCGTCTGAATCTTCAGATCAGCGATACTCACAGACGATCTAATCGCAGGAAATTGGCCAATTGATTCGATCACGCAGATATAGAGCCGTCCTTGGTCCAGGTCAGTGTGCTTGTGATGCTCGTGCCGATAGTCGGTGCCCGCACGGTCTCCCTTGCAGCAGCCGATGCTGCAGTGGCGGTAGACGTCTCAGGCTCGGGCGATTGTCCATATACCCACAAGAATAAATGCGATACCGGCGACATGGGCCATTAGCTTCTCGTCAATCCAGTTACTCAGGCCTGCCCCGGCAAGTACCGCAACCCCAGATGCGACCATGAGCGCTAGGGCTGATCCTATAAACACACTCAATCTGCTGTGCTGTGCATTTGACGCGTATAGCAGTGTCGCAATTTGCGTTTTATCTGCTATTTCCGCGACAAAAATGGTTACGAATACTGTTGCTGTTAATTTTAGATCCACTTGCAAAGGCTCCTTCGTTGATGCGTGACAGTCTTTACGGCGCGTACTCGAATATGTCGCCTTTACTCCAATCAGTTAGTCTAGCTGGGACCACTTCATCGTCAGTTAGCATCGAAGGATCACGGCACCCGCTGCGGAATATACGATTGCGGCCGCTGTTCGTCGCAAGCATCCTGAAACCGGTTGAAAGCGCGTCGTGTGTCCTCAGAAAATGTTCGAAAATTAATCTCAACGGCCTCCGACGACGGCGATTGATACGGTTGTCTTGGACACCAGTTTCGATGTTTCCTCGTTTTCGCATAGAATTTCGGACTCCACGACTATAAGCCGGGACCCTGGTTTGAGGACCTTGGACCGGCATGTGAGTCGCTCCCCTTTCGCAGCTCGAAGCAGGTTGATCTTGAACTCTGCCGTGAGAACGATGTCGCCCGGTTCGATCAGTGTCGCAGCGGCCCCGCCGGCTGTGTGATCGGCCATGGTGGCCTGAACACCGGCGTGGACGTAGCCGTCCTGTTGGAGGTGCCGGCGCTCCACGTCAAGTTCCGTTTCACAGATCCCCGGACCGACAGTCACGAGACGAATGCCAAGGTTCGCCACAAAAGGTGCTGCATTAAATATCTGTTCCAATTCCTCGCGTCGCAACTCGTGGAGCTTCTTCACGTCTTCGGTGCCTGTCAGCGCCACATCACTCATCCATCATCTCGTTCATCATCAAACTCCTCGGAACATTGGTATCAAGCTATTCATATGCGCCTTCTCAACATGGCGAGCAATACGGATTTACCCCTACGAGCAACTCTTCGGATTCACTCCTCGGCCATACCCGTATCAGTATTTTCTACCTATCAGTAGGGGTAAATACGAATTTAGAACGAAAGCGATTAACCATATATTTCAATCTGAAACTAGGAGCGCTAAGTGATGATGAACAGATCGGTACAGCACGGGTGCGAACAGCAAGTAATGCCGGATTTCGAAGAGTTAATGAAGTTGACGGAAGACGGCACCAAGGAACAGGTCCGCGAACAGGGAATCACCAAGTTTCAAGAGATTCATTCTCGGCAGGATAAACGGGACCCGGAGCGGACAAAACGATTTGTAGGCGGTCGCCTCAGCCGTCGGTGGTCGCAACGCCTGAATCTTGACGAGGCCTACCGCGCGCCGTCCCTTTTCACGTGGCGCTACTGAGCGGTGTACAGCAGCACGAGA
>JACZTO010000080.1:517-5605 GCA_022573655.1 Pseudomonadota bacterium | reverse complement strand
TCACTGGTCTCTGCGGCGGCCATTGCGTACGAAATCCTTTTGATGCGCATGTTGTCGATCGTGCAGTGGAATCACTTCGCTTACATGATCATTAGCCTGGCACTTCTGGGCTATGGCGCCAGTGGCACCTTTATCGCCCTCTTCAAGCGCTTCCTCCAGCCACGATTTGAACTGGTTTTCAGTCTTAGCGGGCTGTTGTTCAGTATCACAATGGTCGCGTGTTTTGTGTTAGGGCAACGAGTGCCATTCAATGCGCTGGAGCTCGTCTGGAATCCACGCCAGTTCTTTTACCTCGGCATCACTTACCTCGTCTTTTTTGTACCGTTCTTTTTCGCCGCCTGCTGCATCGGTCTGGCTTTCACCTGCCGCCGATCCTACATCAGCCGGATTTACTTCTTTGACCTGTTGGGTGCAGGGCTTGGTGCAATGATGATCGTAGGGGCCCTTTTTCTCTTTTCGCCACAAGACACGCTGATCTTGCTAGCCGTTATTGCGTTGCTTGCATCCGCAACGATGGGTCTCATGTCAGCAGCACGCAAACCGCTCCTCGCCACACAGCTTGCCTGTCTTGTGGCTCTCGTATTCGGCTTGTCGCAGGACTGGCTGGAAATGCGAATGTCGGAGTACAAGGGCTTAAGTCAAGCAATGCAGGTAGTCGACAGCAGCGTTTTGTCCCAGTCATCAAGTCCTTTAGGACTCTTGACGGTGGTCGAAAGCCCACGGATACCGTTTCGTTACGCGCCAGGTTTGAGCATCAACACCAAATTTGAGCCGCCGCTGCAACTCGGCGTTTTTACCGATGGCGACAGCATGAGTACGATTGTACGTTTCGATGGGGACCTCGACGCGCTCGGCTACATGGGCGATGTCACGGCTGCGCTGCCCTATGCGTTGCTCAATGCGCCTCATGTGCTGATACTGGGCGCCGGTGGCGGCGCCGATGTGCTGCTCGCGTTATATAACGGCGCGGGCACTATCGATGCCGTCGAACTTAATCCGCAGATGACGCGCCTCGTAACACATTCGTTCGCCGATTTTGCCGGACATCTGTACGACGATGAACGAATCACCGTTCATACCAAGGAGGCGCGCGGCTTCGTCGCAAGCAGCAAGGATCGCTATGACCTCATCCAGGTCGCCTTGCTGGATTCGTTCGCCGCCTCCGGCTCCGGAGTGCAAGCGCTAAACGAAAGCTATCTCTACACGGTCGAAGCCATCCAGGAATACCTGCAACACACCGCGCCAGGCGGCATGCTAGCCATAACACGCTGGCTCAAGCTTCCGCCGCGCGACAACCTGAAACTCGTCGCCACGGTCCTGGAAGCGTTGCAGGAAATGGGTATTGCCGAGCCTCAGCAGCGGCTCGCGATAATTCGCAGCTGGAACACGAGCACGCTGCTTGTCAAGCAGGGTGAGTTTTCGGCAGACGAGATCGCCGTGATCATAGAGTTTGCCCGTTCGCGTTCCTTCGACACGGCTTTCTATCCGTCGATGCCTGCACACGCTGCCAACCGTTTTAATCTCCTCGATCAAGCCTTTCTTTATGACGGTGTCACCGCGTTACTCGGCGAAGATGCAGACGATTTCATTGCGCGATACAAGTTTCACATCGCGCCGGCGACGGACGATAAGCCATACTTTTTTCACTTCTTTAAGTGGAGCGCCTTGCCCGAAGTCATGGCGTTACGCAAACGTGGTGGAGCCAGCCTGATCGAATGGAGTTATCTCATCCTGATCGCCACAATAGTTCAAGCGGTGCTTGCCGGCGTCTTTCTGATCCTCCTGCCCTTGTCCCGTGTCAAGCGCAGTTGGCCGCAGGGCGCCGGTAGACGAATGGGCAGTTATTTCTTTCTGCTCGGTCTGGCGTTTCTCTTCATCGAGATGGCGTTCATTCAAAAGTTTATTCTTTTCCTCAGTCACCCACTGTACGCCGTTGCCGTGGTACTCAGCGGTTTCCTCCTGTTCGCAGGAGTCGGCAGCGCCTGCTCTGGTCAACTGGCACATAGAATTGATTGGACCCGCCACTCCCCCGTAAGCATAGCAGTCGTCGGCATATCGGCCATCGCCCTTTTGTATCTGGCTCTGCTACCAATGCTTTTTCAACAGTTGATGGGGCTCGCAGACAGCATCAAGGTCGTGATATCGGTTTTTCTTATTGCACCGCTCGCATTTTGTATGGGCATGCCGTTTCCGCTCGGACTTAGCCGGGTCGCAAACAACATACCCGACTTTATTCCGTGGGCCTGGGGCATCAACGGCTTCGCCTCGGTGATCAGCGCTACCCTGGCTACGTTACTTGCAATAGAGTTCGGCTTTACGGCGGTCGTGTTGTTCGCACTCGGATGTTACATAGCGGCGGCAGCAATATTCGCGAATGACTCCTTACGAGACGGGGGAGTTCACGCCGAACCGTAATAATCCGCCCTGACAGTGGCGCCAATGAAATTACATATCAGGCGCTCGGCGTGGACCATCGTGATGTTCCCAACGTCATACTGCGGGGCAATTTCGACAATATCCATGCCGAGAACTCGTCCCTTACCCACCAGACCATGAACGAGCGTCCTGATCTGAATCCAATCCAGTCCGCCAGGCGTTTGCGCCACTACAGCCGGCATGATCGTCGGATCAATTCCGTCGGCATCAATGGTCAGGTAATACGGCCCGCCATCGGGAATCCGCTCCAGTACGGCAGCCATGCCCATTTCGTGCATCTCGTAGGCGGTAATAATGTCCGCACCGTAGGCACGGGCATCGTCTACCTCACCTTGGCGCGCACTACCAATTCCGCGCATGCCAATCTGCACGATCTTGTCAATCCATGGCATTTCCGAGGCGCGCCTTATCGGGCTCGAATAGCCCTCGGTCTCACCGTTAACCTCATGACGCCAGTCGAGATGAGCATCAACATGAACCAACGTGATTGGCGCGCCATGCTCCTCGAGTGCCCGCATCACGGGTATCGGGACGCCATGATCGCCGCCCAAGGTAATTATGGTTGCTTTCGCCCCGATGATTTTTCTGGCCACCTGTTCGGCGCGCCGATAATGCACTCTGTGGTCTGACATGTCCGCAGTGACGTTGCCACAGTCGACGACCCTGATGTCCCGGCCGTCAAGAAGCGGCCCACCCAGGTCCCAGTCGTAGTTTGTTCGTGTGTATTCAACGTGTTCTGACGCTTGCCGGATTGCATCCGGTGCGCGGCTTTGATCATTTGCCATTGCCGCCGCGTGATACGGCATACCGAAAGGTATGCCCAATATGGCGATGTCCGCGTTGAGATTATCGAGATCATCGGCAAACGGAAATTCGAGAAACGTACGCGGAGACATTCCTGGTAATTCGGTCAGTATCTCTGTCATGTTGGTTCCTGAATATCGCTAACTGCCCATTCTAGGCAAATCGGGACTCGCGAACGCGATTGATTTTCCTATTCTTCACCTACGTCGGATAATATTACCCTGAAGACGTCGAACCGACACGCTAATAGATGGACGAACACACGCCATGACTGATGACTTCCCCGGACCGAAAACCAGAGCCGTATTGGAACGCGGCATCCCGTTGTTTCGAAACGGGCTGAAATTCAGCGACGAAATGAAAAAGGCGGGCCAGCGTGGATTCCGCAGCGTTCGCCAGATCGTGCTCGACAAAGCGCATGGCGATTTTGTCTGGGATATGGACGGTAAACGCTATATCGACTTCCAGAACGGATGGGCAACGAACCCGTTGGGTAACACGCATCCGGAGATCATCGAGGCCGTCAATAATGCCCATAAGCGCTATGGATTTCATTACGACCATCCGCTGCGCTACGACCTTGCCGAGATGCTGGCTGACATCATGCCGGGCAAGGCGCTGCCGCGATTCAACTATGAGGTTTCGGGCACGGAAGCAGCAGAGGCTGCTGTCCACCTCGCACTGACACACACCAAAAGGCGCTACATCATCGCCTTCAGTTCAGCGTTTCATGGCATGAGCTTCGGCGCGAAAATGTTGAGTGGCCTTGCGGGCGCGAATAGTACCTACCTCGAAGGCTGGGTCGGTGGCGTCATTCGCGCGCCGTATCCATACAGTGATGAGATTCCTGCCGACATGAGCGAGGAACAGTATGTCGATTACTGCCTCTGGTATCTCGATAACCATATTCCAAACTGCGTCGCTGAAAAGAACAACATCGCGGGAATCCTTGTTGAGCCGGGGCTGGCCGAAGGCGGCAACTGGATTCCACCGACGTCGTTCTTGCGAGGGATCCGTGATATCTGCACGAGAAACGACTGGCTCATGATCGCTGACGAGGTTCTCACCGGACTCGGTCGCACTGGCAAGCTGTGGGCGGTGGAGCACTATGATGTCATTCCAGACATTCTTGTTGTCGGCAAGAACCTATCCGGCGGTATCGAACCGTGTGCGGGCATTGCGGCGAGAGACGATATCCTCGGTGACAACGACAAGTTTTCATCAGGCTCAACGTTCGCCGGCACACCGGGCGGCTGCGCCGCAGGGATCAAGACGCTCGAAATCTACGAGCGCGACAAGATTGTCGAACAGGCCGCGCATTTGAGTGCTGTCGCCGCCGACATCATGGGCGGCTGGGAGCAATACGATGTTGTGCGCCAGGTACGCTGCAGTGGCTTATTGATGGGAGTGAGTTTTCAAAAACCGGCCAGTGCAGAGGCGGGCGAGGAAAACTGGTGGTCCGCACGCGCCGTGCGCGGCAAGATGCTTGAAAACGGCGTTTGGGCAATCTGTGACAAGGAAGATACCATTCGCATGTACCCGGCCCTGAACATGGACGAGAAGATATTGCGCGAAGGTCTCGCGGTCATGGAAGATGCGATACGCGGCGTTGACGAGCAAGGCCACAGCGAGGGTAATGCGCCTGCATTCCCGACTGGTTCTGCAGGATTCTAGGGGCTTGGGTAGCGGACTACCAGAAACCTGCGATTCTCTCGATACTCCAGAATGCTGCGACGGTACCGATACCATAGGCTGTCGCAATCCTGACAGCAGAATGTGGCATACGCAGAAAACGGCGACCGATGGCTATAGTCGCCAGCACCGCGATGACGAACGCGATCTGACCCG
>JACZTO010000080.1:0-507 GCA_022573655.1 Pseudomonadota bacterium | reverse complement strand
AGACTTGTGACGAACGAATCCGTCCAGTACAGCTTGCAAGACCAGGTTGCCACCATTCGCATCGACGATGGCAAGCGAAATGCGCTGTCGCCGCAAGTCCTTCGCGAGATCTATCAGGCACTCGATCGGGCCGAATCCGATCGTGCGATCGTGATCATGACCGGTCGTGACTCCGTCTTCTCGGCAGGTTTCGATCTCCACGTGATGAAGCGCGGCGGCGCCAATGCACTGCGTATGCTACGTGCGGGCTACGCCTTGACCGCCCGCGTCATGACCTATCCCTATCCGGTCATCGCAGCCTGCAACGGTCACTCACTGGCGATGGGTGTCTTTCTGATGCTGTCGGCTGACTACGTGATCGGCAGCCGCGGCGATTTCAAGATTGCGGCCAACGAAGTGGCCATCGGCATGACCATGCCCCGCGTTGCGGCGGCCATGTTACGCCATCGGCTCAACCCGGCTGCCTTTCAGCGCGCCGTAACCTTGTCCGAATACTTCGATGTCGAA
>JACZTO010000079.1 GCA_022573655.1 Pseudomonadota bacterium | reverse complement strand
GATGCCGAGACTATCCCCAACCTCAAGCAAGTAGTCATAAAGCATGCCCGCGTACGCAGCGGGAACGTACATTTCGTAGCCCAGCTCACCCGTAAAGGAAAGCCGCGCTATCAGGCACGGTGCGAAACCGACATCCATGGAATGCGCAGACATGAACGGCATTGAATCGTTATCGACATCTCCGGACGCAGCTTTACTCAAGAGTTCACGGGACCCGGGTCCGGCGATGGCAATCGCGCTCAATTCTTCCGTGCGATTATCAATACGGACGTTCTTGCCGGCCAATTGTTGTTCAAACCACAACATATGAAATTCTTGCAGGTAACCGGAGCCAGTAACCATGAACTTGTCTTCGGCGAGCCGCATGACCGTCAGGTCACCTTTTAAATGCCCGGACGGCAGGAGCATCGGCCCCATACGAATTCGGCCAAGCTCAGGCAGTCGGCTTGCGAACACGTAATCCATATAACTGACAGCGTCAGGACCGGAAATCTCGTACTTGGCAATCGACGAGACATCGATGATGCCGACGCTGTCTCTAACCGCCCGACATTCTTCGCCCACAGGTCCATGCGCGTTCGAGCGTCGAAAACTGGGTGTTTCCGTCGCTTCACTACCCTGTGGTGCGAACCACAATGGTGTTTCAAGTCCAAAGGACGGGCCAAACACCGCATTTGCCTGTTGCAGACGATCGTGAACAGCAGAAACCTTGTTGGGTCGCGCGGCGGGCCACTCATCATTCGGGCACAAGAGCTTGAATCGGTTTTCGTAGAATTCCATGCCTTTCACAATCGCGTATTTCCTGGTCGCATACGCGCCAAAGCGATTGACATCCATTGCGAACACATCACCTTCCGGTTCGCCGTCGATCATCCACTGCGACAGTGCCAGCGCTACCCCACTTCCCTGGGAAAACCCTGCCATGACTCCGCAACAGGACCAGTAATTTTGCACGCCCCGCACTGGCCCGATCAATGGATTGCCGTCGGGTGCGAAGGTGAAGGGTCCATTGACAATACGGCGAATGCCCGCGTCAGCCAATGATGGAAATCTCTCAAAGCCTTGCATTAGCGCGTCCTCAATATCGTCCATTCGCGGCTCGAGCAAGTCGGATTCGCCGTAGTCCCATGGTGTACTTTCCACTGACCAGGGAGTGGAGTTCTTCTCATACACGCCAAGCAGGACCCCGTTTTGCTCCTGACGCAGATACATCTCTCCGTCAAGATCGATCATCATGGGCAACTCACCGTCAAAATCCCTGACTTCATCGATGTCTCCCGTGAGGATGTAGTGATGCTCCATGGGGATAATGGGCACATGAACACCAGCCATTTGCCCAACTTCGCGCGCCCAAAGACCTGCACAATTGACGACATGTTCACACTGAATGTTTCCCTTGTCCGTCACCACCGTCCAGGACCCATCAGACTTATGCACAAGGTCCTCTACCATGGTCTTGAGATAGACCTCTGCGCCGGCCATGCGGGCTGCTTTGGCCAGAGCATGAGTCGAGCCATAAGGATCGATGTTGCCCTCGTTGCCATCGAACAGCCCACCGATCACATCGCTGGTGTCGATGATGGGACACAACTTTTTGATTTCCTCCGGACTAAGCAGATGACTGTCGATGCCGATTACCCGGTGACGTGCATGCTCGTAACGTATGACTTCCCAGCGCTCCGGCGTTGCCGCGATATTGATTCCACCGGTCAGGTGCATGCCGACGTCTTGCCCGCTGATCTCCTCGACTTCTTTGTAAACGGATATTCCGTACGCCTGTAGCCTTGAGACGTTGGGATCGCTGTTCATCGCATGAAATGCGCCGGCAGCATGCCAGGTAGATCCGGCTGTCAGTTGTTTGCGTTCGACCAGAACGACATCGGACCAACCCAATTTGGTCAAATGATAAAGCACTGCAGCACCGACGATGCCACCTCCGATTACGACGACCCGGGTGTGTTCTTTCATTTTAGCTCACGGTCATTTGATAATATTTCGGATCGCGCGTAATGCTGTCTTCGCCAGACCTGACAAACCACTCGCTTAGGTAATGGCGATGACTGCGGTCAACGTAAAGATCGAAGCGATTGTCTTCGACGGCAGCGATGAAAAGCAGCACGTTCGCAAATACTGTCTGCACACAATGACCCGTTGTGAAAGCGCTCTTGTGCACGTCAATGCCGCAGCCCATCGCCAGAACGGTACGGGCCGCCGGGCCGCTCAACACGAAGCACACATTGCTCGATGACATATCTGTCGCAGCATAAAGCTGACCCGACAGCGTGGCATCGATATGACTGATGATGTCGTCGGCCGTCTTTGTGTCACTGGTAAGCAGCCATTGATCAGGACCCAACCAATAGGCCACCGGATCTTCGCCCTGCCAGCGCAGCGCGTCTTGTGGAAGTTGTAAGGCCTTGCCTGCAGCGTCTGTTCCTTGCGGGCGAACGCGCAGCCGGACCATTGATCGGCCATCAATCTGACTGAGCTCAAAACCAGGATGTTCAGGCATTCATACTCTCACTCAGGCACTGTACAATATACACCGATTCCTCAGTCTTCATTGCACAAGGACCAAAAATCGTACAACAGAATGACGCAGGGCCAAGAGCCTGCATTATCATTTGGCACTTTGTCAACTATTGTGACACTTTTCCAAAGAAGTGAAACTGTTGTACATTATAGAATCCAAAAATCGGTCATGCGTTTGCTCGGGATCAAGCCGAGCGGATTCAGGCTTTCATTCTCTGCCCACTGGGATCATAGAAAACCGGGTCCGTAATGCGCACATCAAATGTGCGTCCGTCGTCGAAAACCGCAACGACCTCGCCTTTTCGCGCAAAGCCGCCCTCCAGCAAACCGAGGCCGATGGAGCGTTCTAATGTCGGGCTGAAACAAGCCGATGTCACAATGCCCTGACTGCGGCGCCCGTCTTTTCGCGGCGTTACGAAATGCCCACCTGGCTGCAGGTTTTCATTTTCGTTCAGTGGCTCGATACCGACAAATTGCCGCCGATCCTTACGCTGGTCCTGCGCACGAAGAAGAGATCTCTTGCCAATGAAGTCGGTCTGTTTCCTGGCCACAATGCCGGCAAAACCAACATCCAGCGCATTGGTCGTACCGTCCGTATCTGAACCTACATGGAGATAGCCTTTCTCGGTTCGCAACAGGAGCAATGCCTCAAGGCCGAACGGCACGATAGAATGACCGCCAGCGTTCATCAATGCCTCCATTACGGCCTGACCGTGCATTGCGGGAACACTGATCTCGAAACTCATCTCTCCTGTATAGCTAACGCGTTGCACGCGCGCCGGCAAGCCGAGAAATGTACCTATTGCGACTGCCATATGCGGCAATGCCTCTGCCGAAAAGTCGATGTCGGACTCCATTTCCTGCAACAGGTTGCGGGAGTTCGGACCTGCTATCATTGCCACGGCCCATTGGCTGGTAACCGATGAGATGATCACGTCGAGATCCGGCCATTCGCACTGGTGCCATTCTTCGAGCCACTGGGTGATGCGATCCGCATGCGCCGTGGTCGTGCTAACCAGGTAGCGATCTTCAGCCAGCCTGGTAAATACGCCATCATCAATCACGATACCGTTCTCGCTGAGCATGAGCCCGTAACGAATACGACCGGGCTGCAGAGTAAGGACGTTGTTAACGTAGATTCGATTGAGAAATTCGCCCGCATCCGGCCCTTTACATTCGATCTTGCCGAGTGGAGAACCGTCGAAGAGTCCGGCGCTTCGACGGACCGCAAGCGTTTCTTCCCGAATGGCGGTTTCGCGGTCGCGACCATTGACTGCGTAATATTCAGGTCGCTTCCAGGCGCCATAGTTTTCGAATACAGCCCCCTGATCAACATGCCAGGCGTGAGACGGCAACAAGCGTGCCGGTGCGTAAAAATCTCCATGCCGCTGCCCGGCAATCGCACCCATTGGCACCGGCATGAACTGTGGTCTGAATGTTGTCGTGCCGACTTCTCCGATCGGTCTGTTGGTCAATTCGGCGAGCAACGTCAGTACGTTGAGATTGCTGGTTTTGCCCTGATCGACTGCCATTCCTGCGGCCGTGTAACGCTTCAGATGCTCGACCGAAACAAAGTTTTCGCGCACCGCCAATTCGATATCCGACACCGTGACGTCATGCATGAAGTCGACCCACTGCCGGGATGTGTCTCCTGTCGGTGTAATTCTGCTGGCCTTGAGGTTGTAACTGTTGTGCACCGCAGCAACTCTAATCGGCGAACACGCGAAACCCGCTTTGCTCGCCGCTTCAGCACCTGCGTACGCGCCGTCTGTGAGCGCATCCGCGAGCGAAAACTTGCCTTGAGCGGCGCCGGCGACCGTTACGTGCTGTCCACACGCCTCTGGCACGAAACAGGCCAGCTCAGCGTCATAGCGCAGCTTCCCGCCAGCCTGAGAAAAGAGGTGGCAGGTCGGGTTGAAGCCACCCGACATAGCGAGACCCTGACAAGCGATTATGCCGCTCGGGCTACACGTGGATTTTTCGTCGTCGGACAGCTTGCCAACGGTGACACCGGCAAGGAGCTTTGCGCCAACAGTGTCCAGAACAACGGATCCCGACATGATCGGTATGTCACGTTGACTGGCCTGCTTCGCTATTTCGTTCGCAATGTTCCTTCGGGCATCGACAATCGCCGGGACGCGGATACCATTGTCGTGCAAGGCAAACGCAACTTGATACGCAGAATCATTATTGGTCGCGACCATCATGACGCCGGCGGGTTTTACGGCATAGCGATTCACGTACTCCATCGCTGCATGGGCCAGCATGATGCCCGGTCGATCGTTATTTTCAAAAACCAGCGGTTGTTCGATGGCGCCGGTGGCCAGTACAACTTCTGTTGCCCTGATTTTCCAAAACCGCTTGACACCAGCCGTCGACCGATCGGTGATGGTAAGAACATTGTGATCGTAATAGCCCGACACCGTCGACGATGTCATGACCGTGACGTTCTCAGCTCCTTCAAGAGTCGACGTGGTCCGACTAATCCAGCTATCGGAGTCAGTTTCATCAATCACTGCGCCCTTGGCAAGCAGGCGGCCGCCCAGTTCATGGTCCTGTTCAACCAGTAGCACTCGCGCGCCACTATTGGCCGCGCTCAATGCCGCCGCCAGACCTGCGGGTCCCGCGCCGACGACCAGAACGTCGCAATGTCGATTGTGGTGGAAATACTTGTTCTCATCTTCGCCGCCGGGCAATTTTCCAAGCCCGGCCATGCGGCGAACAGCACCTTCGTACCAGTGCCAGTTTGGCCACTTGAATATCTTGTTGTAGAAACCTGCCGGCCAAAGATTGTGTGTGAAGTCCAGCACACGGCCGAAGTCAAAGTTAACGCTCGGGAAGCCGTGCGGAGATTTGATCTTCTGGCCATCAATCAATGCACGCACGGTTGTACGCACAACGGGCACATAACCATTGCCATCGAATGCGCTCAGCAGTGCATTCGTTTCTTCCACGCCTGCGGACATGATGCCGCGTGGCCGATGAAATTTGAAACTTCGATTGACCGTGCTGACGCCGTTGGCCAGCAATGCCGATGCAATGGTATCGCCCTCGTAGCCTTGCAGCTTCTTACCATTGAATTCGAACGCCAGTGGTTTACTGCGATCGATTCGGCCACCGCTTGTTATGCGGTTTTTTTGAGAA
>JACZTO010000039.1:19361-19901 GCA_022573655.1 Pseudomonadota bacterium | reverse complement strand
GTCTTAACTGACGTCGCTTGAGAACAAGCAGTTGCTGCCGAAGGCAGAGGTTTTCGGCAACCAATCTTGCTCTGGCCTTGAATATGGCGGTGAAAGTGTATGCAAGGCACCGATACATCGCAAAGTCCCTTAAGTTGTTCTTATTAATGGGGTGTGTGGCATCGCATTATCGCCAATACCACGGTCCGGATAGAGTTTTTGCGCCCTACACCCTCCTATCGACAGTACCCGATCGATGTCAAGCGTAGACGATCAATATGCTAATTAGCGACTATCGACTCTCGATAGTATATATCGAAGCCGGTATCTTATACGCCAATCGAATGCAAGTTTGGGCCGAGATTTGCGCCGTTGTAACGTTTTACCGCGCACAGCGCCTTGTTAGCAAAATCGAGGAGATCGGCGGTTCGGCCACCCGCAAGCTTGCGGGCCCCGGCCCCGGCATGAGCACCTGGAGGAAGAGAGCGATGAATGACACGATGAGTAAGTCCCCGCCGCAGCGGGCCACGTTGATGGCGTTGTTGGTGCTTGCGGGAGGGA
>JACZTO010000039.1:0-19351 GCA_022573655.1 Pseudomonadota bacterium | reverse complement strand
GCATCGACGGGACCGGTCTGGATCAGGTCTACGCCCGAGTGAATACTGATCTGTCCGGATACGACAAGGTTATGATCGATCCACTCAGCATTTGGTATGTCCGGAGCGACAAGCTCGATGAGGATCAGGTGCAGGCGAATCTCGCAGGCTTGCGGTCTGAATTCAACGAGACGATCGAGGCGGCGCTCGAACGCGATGGCTATGAGATCGTCGACGCGCCGGGTAGCGGTACGCTACGCGTACACGTCGAGCTTATCGATCTCAAGATCAACGAGCCGCCTACGGCTGAGAATCCATTTCGCAATCGCTACCGATTCAATACGGCGCGCGGCAAGATAACGCTGATCGCGGAGTTACGTGACAGTGAAACTGATGAGGTGCTCATCCGCGTTGCGCATCTCGAGAAAGAACTGGCAACCGCGGCCGCGCAGATTACATCGGCGTGGGACGAAGTGCATCAAGCATTCGCGAGCTGGTCGACGATGTTGAGCGATACGCTGGTGACCCCACCCACCGCCAACGTCCCACTAGTGGCTGAGCTCGGTCGTTAAGATTACCCCCCGAATCGGTGATCACTAACACCATGATCACCGAACCTTTCGGCCGGGCCCATACCCGGCCGACTTTTTTCCTAGGAACGCAGCCGTTACCAGCCAAACTGACAGGGCGCTTCCTCGCGAATCGACGAACACGGTTCTAAATCTGCACGGCACTCTAAGGGACAATCCCGTTTGGCACTCCTGTCATTTCACGGACCAAGCCAGAGCACAATCATGTTGCGCCAACGTTAACTAGACTAAGTCAGTTGGCGCCGCGTAGCTGTCGATGAATAGATCAATGCCGTTTGCTGGATTCACGGATCGAATCGGCATATCGGCCCCGTCCCGTAGTTGCGTGAGCGTTGCGCGTTTCTCTTCGCCAAGCCCGAGTAGTGTCAGATCAAACGGTCCAAGGCCAATAAGTTCGTGTGCATACCTTTTGGCGCCGGCGTTCGGTCCTAACTGGGCGGGAACCGCGTGTATTTGATTGACAGGTATCGAGACTTTATCGAGCCAAATCTCGCGAACCATTGTGTCGTTGCGTTCAGGATGACCGATCGGGAGACATCGCTCGTCGCCAAAGTGGATATGCCATTGATTCCATGGCGTATCGAGCTCAACGAGCCATGCATAGATCGGTCGGGGAGTCGAGCCACCCGCGAGCACAATGAGAAACTACCCAGCCGCAGTTATCGCTCGCGCAGCTTTACTCACAATACCGTTGGCCACGGCCTCGATCAGCTGATCAAGATCCGAGTGCACATGCCAACGTAGCCGGAACCTGCTCACGGTTGGTTACGCCAGGACTGATACGGCTTCTCGAACAGAGCACGGGCCTCCTTCGGACCCCAGCTACCGGGCGCGTAGCTATAGAGACGCTCGCTCGTCTGGCTCCAATGCCTAAGTACTGGCTCGATCACCTGCCAGGCCATCTCCACCTCATCGAATCGAATAAATAAACTGCGATCGCCCTCGATCACATCCATCAAAAGCGTGGCGTACGCATTCAGCGGTTGTTCGTGCTCGGCCCTATAGTTCGTATCAATGCGTAACAATCTGGGTGTCATACTCAAACCGGGCTCGCGTGCGTACAGTTCAAAGCGAATGCTCTCCTCCGGCTGGATGGCGAACACAAGCCAGTTTGGTTCCATGTTTTCGCACGGCGTATCACAAAAGAGTTGATGCGGCGGGTCTCGAAAACGAATCGCCACCATGGTGTGCCGGGCCGCCAGGCGCTTGCCGCTGCGCAAATAGAAGGGCACGCCTCGCCAACGCCAGTTATCAATGTGAAACTTGATGGCAACATAACTCTCCGTGTTGGAATTATCCGCCACGCCTGGCTCGTCTCGATATGCAGAAACCACCGCCCCATTCACTTCGCCTGCCTCGTACTGTGCGCGCAGCGCTACATCATTTAGCGAATCCACGGTTATTTGACGGATCGACCTCAATACTTTGACTTTCTCGTCACGCAGGGCATCGGCGTCCAGGCTTGCGGGGGCTTCCATAGCCACTAAGGTGAGCAATTGGAGCAAATGATTCTGGACCATGTCCCGCAAGGTCCCGGAACGGTCGAAGTAACTTGCTCGCCCACCGATGCCAGATTCCTCGGCCACAGTGATTTGCACGTGATCGATGTAGTGTCGATTCCACAATGGCTCGATGACCGAGTTAGCGAAGCGAAAGACGAGCAGATTCTGCACCGTTTCCTTACCTAGATAATGATCGATCCGATAAACTTGCTCTTCTTCATAATGGCGACGCAATTCAGCATTGAGCTCGCGGGCGCTAACGAGATCCGTGCCGAAGGGCTTCTCAACAACGATTCGATGCTGGCCGACGACACTGTTGAGACCCGCGTCGTCGAGTCTGCGTACGACGTCGACGAAATGATCCGGTGGGATAGCTAAATAGAAAACAACGTTTTCGCAGATCCCCGGTTGCGGTGTGTTGATCCGCGCGAGCAGGTGCTGAAAGGCTGCCGGATCCGTGTAATCGCCCTTGACGTATTCGAAGCGCTGAATGAACCGACGGGCCGCCGCTACATCTAGATGCGCTCCATATTGCTCAGCGAGCGCGTTATTGACATGAACACGCCAACGCTCAGTGTCCCAATCACGACGAGCGAAAGCGACAAAACTTAGTGGTTCGTCGAGACGGCCCACGAGCTCGAGGTGATAGAGCGCCGGCAATAGCTTGGTGGTGACCAGATGACCCAGTGCCCCAAAGACGACAAAATGACACGGACCACTCATCACCGATCCGACTGTTGCAGTGAGCGTGCTGCGACGCCTTTTCGCATCATGTGAGCTACCGCCGGCGCAATCGGGCACGCAGATTCTCTATGCGGTCCAGCAGCTCCAGAGCCAGCGCAGCGCCGGCCATGTTGAGTCCGAGATCCCGTTGCAGATGTACCACGGTGCGGGTACGGCGGACGCTGCTGTAGGGTAACCGCCGTTTCTCCCTGCTGCCGCCGGTCGACTCGAGTACGCCTTCGTCGAGCATCTCATCGACTAGCTTTGTTTCAACGGAACAGACCTCGCATAGTTCGACGATCGTAATCTCAGTAGTATCGTCGAATATAGATCCTGAGAGTGCATTCGTATCACGTGCAGTCATAGCTCGATTACCTCAGAGATTGGCCCGTGGGTTAAACGGCATCTCTTCTGACATTTTCTCGTACAGTGCTTTGGCTTTATCACTGTGGGCGGGTGGCAACTTCACATCAAGCACGACATAGAGATCGCCGGGCTGTTTTGCCGGTATGCCCTTGCCCTTCAGGCGTAACTTGCTGCCCTGATTGGAACCGGCAGGTATCTTCAGATCGACGTTGCCCGACGGTAGCGGCACTGTGACGGTTACGCCGAGTGCTGCTTCCCACGGCGCGACGGGCAGATCCAAATAGATGTGCTTGCCATCGACGCTATAACGATCGTCGGGCCGGAATTCTACCTCGAGAAACAGGTCACCGGCCTTGCCGTCACCGATGCTAGGCCCGCCCTGACCTGCGAGCCGGATGGTCTGTCCGTCGCGAATGCCCTTGGGAATCTTTACATTCAGTGTACGGTCCCGGGTTACGACATGACCATCGTCGGTTAGCTCCGGTGCATGCAGCGTGATGGAACGCGTCGCCCCAGTGTAGCTGTCACGCAGGTCGATCGAGATGCGCGCATGCCGGTCCTCGCCGTGCATATTAAAGTCCCGGCGGCCTGTGTAGCCGGCGCCGGCGCGACTCTGGCCAAACAGTGTTTCGAAAAAGTCGCTGAACTGCTCGCCGCCGCCGTAGCCATCGCCGCTGAAGCCTCCGGCGCCCTCGCCGCTGAACTCGAAACCCTCGCTCCAACCAGGCGGCGGCTGAAAATCCTGGCCATCCTTCCAGTTCGCGCCGAGCTCATCGTAGGCGGCACGTTTCTTCGGGTCCTTTAAGACCGCGTATGCCTCACCTAATTCCTTAAAGCGCTTCTCCGCATCGGTTTCATCGCTGACGTCGGGATGATACTTGCGCGCGAGCTTGCGATAGACGCGCTTAATATTGTCCTGCGTCGCGTCGCGCGCAACCCCCATGACTTCGTAGTAGTCCCTGAATTCCATCGCAAGCCCGATGGTCATTGTTCTTGGCCGCTCTCTTGAAGCAGCCCAAAGAATAGCACAGGCACCGAATGGCGAATCACCTTCAGGTCAGAGAATCAAATTTTCTCAAACACGTTGAGCCCGAGAGCAATTTCTGGCCCTACACGAAGATGACGACATTGTTCAGACAGGCCGTTACTCGACCTGCACGGTGCCAAGCACACTGCGAAAAGGAAGGAAAAAATGCCGCAAGCGCGTCGACGTTCGATCAGACCGTGGCACTGCATCGTCATACCGCGCTTCGCCTTCGCTTTTAGGGCCACCCAATCGCTGCGGAGGTGGGTTTAATGCGGGTTGCGCAAGCTACAGAGGCGCTAAACCACCTGTCTGGACAGCCCATCAATTCGGATGTTTCGCTACGCCGCTGATCTCTGATAGCCTGTCTATATTGAAAAGTATCCCTATACGGCGTCTTATCCAATATGTTCGTTGGATAATACTAGCAGCCTGTTGAAAAATGACGAAATTGGCACCAATTTCCAGTCACGTTGAATTCGAGAAGTCGGTGACAGCGACTAATTCGTAGTACGCGATATTCTTGAACGGATGAAATTCCTGCCGTTTTTGCGTTAGCCTTCGATTGCGAGGCAGGGTTTTCTTCAAATTGTCCATTCATGGTGTTTCCTGGTTGCCCATTCATGCCATGAGTCCTTTCAATCGTGTGATGTTGTACGCCGTCGCCGTCATTCGAAACAGCCAGTCGACATTTTCCCGACCACGGTGTCGCAGCTTTCTTAACAAACCGACGTTTTTCATCCAGCCAAAGGGTTCCTCAACCTGCTTTCGTTTGCGTTGACTAATCTCATAGCCCGCATGGCGGGTGGTGCGAGCGTCGATCCGGCTGTACTTGCGGCGCGCCACGTGTGGCGTGAAGCCCAACTCCCGGCAAGCGCCAACAAAGTTGCTCACATCGTAGCCCTTGTCCGCGCCGACGGTTTGACCAGGGCGGACCGACTGCCCAGCGAGCAGCTTGATCGCCTCCGTCCATTCCTGGCTCGTCCCGGCTTCACTTACCGAAGCACCCACAATGAGACCATTGCGATTCTCTGTGACAATGTGGCCCATGTAATTTAGCTTCGCTTCCTTGCCTTTACCCTTGCGATACAACCTTGAGTCCGGATCCGTGGTTGATGCGTGGGTCTCGTTGCTGCGCCTCTGGCCATGAAAGTTCTCGCCATCGTCGTCGCCTCCTGAAGTGTCTTTCGGCTTGAAGGACTTAATTGACGCACAGGCCTCGATCAATGTCCCATCGACCGTGAAGTGGTCGCGTGATAGCAACTGCTTCGCATAGGCTTGGCTTTTGATCGCCTCGAACAACAACTCATCCACGTTGTAGCCCATCAGGCGATCCCGGTTCTTCGAAAACACCGAGTGGTTCCACACCGCATCGTCTATCCCCAGCCCCACAAACCAGCGAAACAACAGATCGTAGTCGATGCGCTCCATCAGCAGCCGTTCGGATCGAATCGTGAACAAAATCTGCAGCAACATCGCTCGCAGCAACTGTTCTGGCGGTATCGATGGTCGGCCACGATCCGAATACATCTCAGCAAACGCCGGCTCAAGTTCTGTCAACGCTGCATCCACAATGCGGCGAATCCTGCGAATCGGATGGGACAACGGAATACGTGCCTCCAAATCCACATAACTGAACATCTCCGGCTGAAGATCAATCTCGCCTCGCATCTCATCACCTCGATCTCTCCATGCGCTATTATCTCAGATTACGACTTTTTCAACAGGCTGCTAGAGGACGACTGCCGCCTGCTGGCGCCGTTCTTTCACGAGCTTCTTGCGAATGCGTTGTCGTTTGGCCTCGGACAAGTAATCGACAAACAACTTGCCGTTGAGGTGATCGATCTCGTGCTGTATGCAAACCGCCAGCAATCCATCGGTCTGCATCTCGACACTCTCCCCATCGCGATCCAGAAACTGCACTTTGACGTGCTCGGCTCGTTCAACCTCTTCGTAATACCCGGGCACCGACAGACACCCCTCGTCCGTAACCGTTGTGCCCTCCTTCTCCAGGATTTCGGGATTGATGAATACCAGCGGTGCCGATTTGTCCGTCGACACATCACAGACGAAAAGGCGCTTGTGCACATCGACCTGCGTCGCCGCCAAACCAATGCCAGGCGCCGCGTACATAATTTCGAACAGGTCGCTCATGAACTTGCGCAGTTCGTCGTCAACCTCCTCAACAAGGGCTGCTTTAGTCCTGAGACGGGGGTCAGGAAACTCGAGAATCTTCAGTTTTGTCATAATTTGCAGATATGCCCGCTACGGGCTTTCGGGCCAATAACAACCCTTTGAAACATAATAAATCAGGCAATATTTCGCGTAAAAACCCTAAAAAGCGACCTAAACGTTTGACTTTATTGAATAAGATGTCAGACAATGCGGCCTGAAATATGCCCTTTAGGGCAGTATTTGCGGCCGGAAATGTGACGTAATTAGCAGCCCCGGCAACCCCGGAACGACATAGTATAGCAACGCCTTGGAAGTACAGACCTGAACCAACTGGTATGGAGCACCCGCGAATTATGTCTCTCAGCAAGATCTGCCTGAAAATAAGCCTCCAGCTGACCGCTGTCACGCTGGCCGCAACCTTGACCGGTTGTTCCTCGAATCCGTCTTCCGATGACGCCTGGTCATCTGTTTCAGCGACATCGACCACCCAGTCACGCAGCGACACTAGCGCTGCGAGCGAGCGCTCGGGTGAGTACGAACCTGTGCTGGTACGAATAAACGAGCCCGTCCCACTGGCCGAAGGTCACCCGAACGAATACGTCGTTCAGGTTGGCGACACGTTGTGGGATATCGCTGCAACGTTTCTCAAAGACCCCTGGTTTTGGCCCGAGATCTGGTATGTCAATCCAGATATCGAGAACCCGCATCTTATTTACCCGGGTGACGTGATAGGCCTCGTCTACATCGACGGCGAGACCCGAATTAGCAATATTCGAGCCTCGACTTATCGTCTGTCGCCGCAGGCGCGCGTGACGCCGTTGGCCCAGGCCGTCACAAGCATTCCGTATGAGGATGTTGCGGCATTCCTGAGTTCCGGCGTAATCCTCGAAAAATCGCAGGCCGATGCACTACCCTATATCCTCCATACACGCGGCGAACACCTCATTGCCGCGGCTGGCAACGAAGTTTATGTGCGCGGCATGACCGTGGACACAGTGGGTGCACGCTACAGTATCGTTCATGTTGGCGATCCGCTGATTGACCCAGATGACAACCGGCTTGTCGGCTACCACGGCATATTGATTGGTGAAGGGCGGGTACGTCGCGGCGGCGACCCGACAACCGTTGCGCTAATCAGCACAAGACAAGAAGCCGTGGTCGGCGATCGTCTGATTCCCGAGGCAGTTGACGCACCACTCAACTTTTACCCACGGACTCCCAGCAGAAATATCGAAGGCCGTATTATCGCTGTCGTTGGTGGTGTTACGCAGATCGGTCAGTATCAGGTTGTGGTGATGAACCGCGGCTCTAATGAAGGCTTGTCAATGGGTGACGTGCTCATGGTCTTTCAGGCCGGCAAGACCATCACGGACCGCGTCCGCGGTGGCAAGGTGAAACTGCCTGACGAAAAGGCGGGTACGGTCATGGTTTTCAAGACCTACGACCGCATTAGTTATGGCCTCGTGATGGAGGCTACCCAAGCCATTCACATCCACGACGCGGTTCGCAATCCCACCTGATCAGGCTTCAGCCAGTCAACAAGACGGCGCCTTTCGGCGCCGTTTTTTATTGACGTCCTGATCGTTCGTTCAGGCCTTCGTTTCTTTGTCATCCATTGAGATATTGGCAGCGCCTCATGTGACTGTAGCGGTATGATTACGACTTGGCTCTTGCCCGGATTCAGTGATGGAAAAAAATGACCGCGCATGGTTGATTCTGGCGCAGGCATTCGTGCGTGTTACGGAACTCCAGGCGCTCCTGTCACTATTCGGTGATCTCGATGAAATCGTTGCGCAGAGCGTCAGTCGCCTGCGCGAGGCGGGTCTTTCTGAGAAAAAAGCGCACGCCATTTCGATGCCGGATGACAAGGCACTCAGCTCCGCACTGACCTGGCTTGACCACGATGCCCATTTTCTCATTGGCTTCGGCAGCGACGGCTATCCCGAAATGTTGACCCAGATTCCGGGGCCCCCGCTGGCGCTGTACGTCAACGGCGATATCGACACACTACATCTGCCAACTCTCGCTATTGTCGGCAGCCGTAATCCAACTCGCGGCGGCATTCGAAATGCCGTCGAGTTTTCCGCATATCTTGCAAAAAGCGGCTTTTCGATTGTCAGCGGCCTGGCGCTTGGTATCGACACAGCGGCTCACCGTGGTGCTCTGCAAGTCAAGGGCAAGACCGTCGCGTTTCTGGGGCACGGCATCGACCGGATTTACCCGGCGGCAAACCGCGAGTTAGCCCATGCTATTACTGCAAGCGGGGCACTTGTCAGCGAGTACCCGCTCGGCGCAGCACCGGATAGCCGGCATTTTCCGGAACGCAATCGCCTCATTAGCGGGCTGAGCCTCGGTACCCTGGTTGTTGAGGCAGCCAGGCGCAGTGGATCGCTGATTACGGCGCGGCTGGCCGCGGAGCAGGGACGAGAGGTGTTCGCCTTGCCGGGCTCAATCCACAATCCACTCGCGCGCGGTTGCCATGAATTGATTCGCCAGGGCGCAAAGCTTACCGAAACGGCAGCCGACATTGTCGCCGAATTGGCTCCACTGACGGATCACCTGCAACAAATCGCAATGGAATCAAAGCCAAGCACCTCGGTCTCACAAAATGACGACGATGAATACACACAACTGCGTAAGTTCTTGAGCCACGACCCAACGGCTATCAACGAATTGCAGAGCCAATCCGGATTGACGATTGAGCAGCTTTCCTCCATGCTTCTGATCCTGGAGCTTCATGGTGAAGTTGAATCAATGTCCGGCGGCCGTTACGTACTGACTGCCTAGGTATTTAGTCAAACCACAGCGCCCAGCCGAACCGCACAAGGAGCCGCTCCAGGCATGAAAGAAAACGTAATCGACGTACTGATGTATCTATTTGAAACCTACGTCGAAACTGAGGAAGAACCCGAGCCCGACCAGAACGAGCTGCGCATTGAGTTGTCGCGCGCCGGCTTCGCTGACGAGGAAATTGAGCGCGCACTTGAGTGGCTGGATGGTCTGACAGACCAGCAGGACTCTTTTGGCTATGCTACGCAGACCGCACACGGCACTCGTATATATAACGAGTACGAGCACGGTCGGCTGGATACCTGTTGCCGTGGCTATATCACCTACCTGGAGCAGATTGCTATCTTGTCCCCAACGCAGCGCGAAATCCTCGTGGATCGGCTGCTGGCGCTGGAATCGACGGATATCGACGTCGAACAAATCAAATGGGTCGTCCTCATGGTGCTATTCAGTCAGCCGGGCGAGGAACTCGCGTATGCCCGCATGGAAGATCTGGTTTTCGAGGAAGATACCGGTTCCATTCACTAGCCGGAAAATACGAATTTCTTGACACATTGCTAACAAGCATGTAATTCAACCGCGGCACAGTCCGCGGTTTTCAGTTTTTGAGGCCGTCGAACCGCAGAAAAGGTCGCACATCAAAATATGTCGAAGAATCTCGTAATTGTCGAATCGCCAGCGAAGGCCAAAACGATCAGCAAATATCTGGGCGACGGCTTCGAAGTTCTGGCCTCTTATGGCCATGTTCGCGACCTTATACCGAAGGAAGGCGCGGTCGATACTGAAAACCAGTTTAAAATGAAGTACGCGGTCATCGAGCGCAACGAAAAGCACGTGAACGCTATCATCCGTGCGCTGAAAAAAGCCGATGCCCTGTACCTTGCAACTGACCCGGATCGCGAGGGCGAAGCAATTTCCTGGCACCTGGTTGAACTCCTGAAAGAAAGAAACATCCTCGGCAACAAGAAGGTGCATCGCGTCATCTTCCATGAAATCACGAAGCAGGCTGTGCGGGATGCTGTCGCGAACCCGCGCGAAATTTCCGGAGATCTTGTCAGTGCGCAACAGGCCCGCCGTGCACTCGATTACCTCGTAGGCTTCAATCTGTCGCCATTGTTGTGGAAAAAGGTACAACGCGGTCTGTCTGCCGGCCGTGTGCAAAGCCCGGCACTGCGCATGATCGTCGAGCGTGAACTTGAAATCGAAGCTTTCACTGCGCGGGAGTACTGGTCTATCGAGGCTGATGTCAGCAAGAACGATCAGCCGTTTGTGTCACGTCTCGTCAGCTACAACGGCGACAAGGTTGAGCAATTCAGCTTTGAGAACGAAACTGCGGCACGCGATGTCGAGAGGACTCTCATCAAGGCGACAAATGGTGAGTTAACTGTTATTGGCGTTTCGAAGCGACAACGGCGACGCAACCCGGCGGCGCCATTTACAACATCGACGTTGCAACAGGAAGCTTCTCGTAAGCTTGGTTTTAATACACAGCGCACGATGCGCGTGGCACAGAAACTTTATGAAGGCATCGATATGCCTGGCGAAGATATTGTCGGGCTGATCACTTACATGCGTACCGATTCGGTCACGCTCGCTGCAATCGCCGTAACCGAGATTCGCGAGGTAATTGCCGAGCGCTACGGTGCTGAAAACGTACCCGAAACACCACCCGAGTTCAAAACCAAGGCAAAAAATGCTCAGGAAGCTCACGAGGCGGTCCGGCCGACGTCCGTTGCGCGCTCACCCGACTCTCTGAGAGCGGCGTTGGACGAAGATCAGTTCAAACTGTACTCGCTGATCTGGAAACGCACGATGGCATGTCAGATGGTGCCCGCCGTGTTCGATACCGTTGCGATCGAAATGTCGGCAGGTGCTGAAAACGAGGGCCATCTCATGCGCGCCAACGGCTCTGTTCTGGTCGAACCCGGCTTCATAGCCGTCTACCAGGAGGGCAGGGACGACGCAACGGATGATGACAGCGATCGCCTGCTGCCGGAGATCGCTGAGGGCGATACGATCAAGCTCGATGAATTGCGTCCGGAGCAACATTTCACAGAGCCCCCACCGCGTTTCACCGAGGCGAGTCTTGTCAAGACGCTTGAAGAGTACGGTATAGGCCGACCATCGACATACGCAAGCATCATCATGACGTTGAAAAATCGCGAGTACGTCGAAATGGACGCCAAACGTTTCATTCCGACCGACATCGGGCGCATCGTTATCGGCTTCCTCACCGAGCACTTCCCACAGTATGTCGACTATGATTTTACGGCGAAACTCGAAGATGATCTCGATGCAGTCTCGCTTGGCGAAATGGACTGGGTGCCGTTGCTGGAGCGTTTCTGGGGTCCGTTTCACAAGCTGTGCAAGGAAAAAGACAGCTCTGTAACCCGTGAACAAGTGGCACAGGCACGAGAACTCGGCACCGACCCAAAGAGCGGCAAGCCTGTCACTGTGCGCATGGGCCGGTATGGCCCGTTCGTCCAGATAGGCACCAAGGACGATGAAGAAAAGCCCAGGTTTGCCGGCCTGCGACCGGGCCAGAAAATGAATGACATCGATTTTGAAACCGCGATGGAGCTCTTCAAATTGCCACGCAAATTAGGCGAGACGGCCGATGGATTGGCGGTGTCGGCAAGTATCGGGCGCTTCGGTCCCTACGTGCGCTATGGCGACAAGTATGTTTCGACCAAAGATGATGATCCGTACACAATCGAGTTGCCACGTGCTCTGGAACTCATCGAAGAAAAGAAGATCGCCGATGCAAATCGCATAATTCAGGATTTCGAGGAACAAGGCATTCAGGTACTGAATGGCCGCTACGGCCCCTACATAACGGACAAGGCCAAGAACGCACGGGTCCCGAAGGACCGGGATCCGAAATCGCTGACGCTTGAGGAATGTATTGAACTCCTGGCGGCAGCGCCGCTGCGGGGCAAGAAAAAGGTCACCAAGAAATCCCACTCCGGGGACAAGAAGAAAGCCAAAAAGTCCCGCTCCGGGGGCAAAAAAAAAGCCGCCAAGAAGAAGAAAGGCTGAGAGCCGGCGCATGATGTTTATTGATCGCGCTGCCGAGACCCTGTTGCGCGGCGGCATCATCGCCTATCCAACAGACGGTGTTTTTGGCCTGGGCTGTTTGCCAGACGATGCTGATGCGATCCGGCGACTCTTGCAACTGAAACATCGTGACCCCGCGAAGGGCCTGATCCTGATCGCCTCCAGCAATGCTCAGCTCGAAGGCTGGATGACGCTACCGCCCGGCCAGTTGCTGCCGGATGTTGATAGCGCGAAGCCTGTCACATGGATCGTACCGCCGGGAAACAAGGTGATTCCTCTGTTGCACGGCGATAACTCAGAGATCGCCGTGCGACTGACCGCAAACCCGATCGCCCGTTCGATTTGCGATGCCGTCGATGCACCGCTCGTTTCGACCAGCGCGAATTTGAGCGGCCGCCCCGTGGCCAGAAATCGGTTCGTACTGCGCCGCCAGTTCCTGAGTCTTGTAGACTATCTCGTTCCCGGTGACTGCGGGCCTGCTTCAGGCCCGTCTGAAATAAGACACCTGCTCACCGGACAGGTATTGCGACCACGCCAATCATGAGTGAAATCGATACAGTAAAAGAATATCTCGTCGCCCTGCAAAATCGTGCCTGTGCGGAGTTGGAGCAACTCGACGGCAAGGCAACATTTGCACGAGACGTCTGGGAGCGATCCGACGGAGGCGGCGGCGAAACCCGCGTGCTGCGCAACGGAGAGGTATTCGAACAGGCCGGCGTGGGCTTCTCGCACGTATTCGGCGACGAATTGCCTGCGGCGGCGACCGCCCAGCGGCCCGATCTGGCCGGCAAGCGCTTTCAGGCCGTTGGTCTTTCCCTGGTTTTGCACCCGCACAATCCCTATGTCCCAACGACGCACGCCAATTTTCGATTTTTCACGGCGGGTGACAGTAAGCCGGTGTGGTGGTTCGGTGGGGGCTTCGATCTAACACCGTATTATCCGTTTCACGAAGATGTGGTGCATTGGCATGAAATGGCGAAAGCCGCATGTGACCCATTTGGCGATGATGTTTACCCTCGTTATAAAGAGTGGTGCGATAAATACTTTTACCTCGAGCACCGGGACGAAACCCGAGGTGTCGGTGGACTGTTCTTTGACGACGTTAATGAGCCCGGCTTCGACGCCAGCTTTGCGTTCTTGCGGTCCGTCGGCGACAATTTCCTTGAGGCTTACAAGCCAATAGTTAAAAAACGCATTGGCCACCCGTATGGCGATCGACAACGCCAATTCCAGCTCTATCGCCGCGGCCGCTATGTAGAATTCAACCTTATCTACGATCGTGGCACGCTGTTCGGACTACAGTCCGCCGGTCGAACCGAATCTATTCTGATGTCGTTGCCACCGCAGGTACGCTGGGAGTACAACTGGCAACCAGAGCGTGGTTCAGCAGAGGAAAAGTTGTACCTTGATTTTCTGCGTCCACGCGACTGGCTTGGAGAACCCGGGTGAGAGCATCGCAAGAATTAAATATTACAAGTGGAAACAAAATGACACCGACGACCCTGAGTAGAAAAATACTGAGCGCGATCTCTCTGGTTGCCCTGGTTGCTCTGGCAACAACGGCTATCGGCGCAACGGCGCAGAAATACGTTTTCGAGTTCAGTAACAGCGGCGTTGCTGTTGCCATCGATCAGAACCCTCCGGAATATCCCCGCGGCAGCGCTCTCAGAAGACAAGAGGGTTGGGTGAGGTTGAGCTATGTCGTCACGCCCGATGGCGATGCGATCGATCCAATCATTGTGAATTCAAGCGGCGGCGGTGGTTTCGAGCTTGAGATGCGCAAGGTCTCGGCGACCTGGCGTTTTGAGCCACCAGCAAGCGGTGCAGAATTGCCGTTCAATATTGCGAACACGCGATTCGAAATTCGCGGCGGCAAAGACAAAGCAACGACCAAATTTCTACGCCATTCCAATCGAATTGTTAACTACCTGAATAAGGACAGGCCCGAACGAGCTGGCAAAGAAGCTCAAGAGTCCTTACGGAAAGGCGGCTGGAACCTTTACGAATCGACCATACTTTGGTTGATAATCGGTCGCGTCGAAGGTGCAAATGAAAATCCCGCCGGTCAGCTCGAGATGTACCAGCGGGCATTGGCAATGAGCAACGCCAACGCTTTGACGAGAAACGGTCGCATAGATCTGCTCAGAAATATATTTCTGCTCGAATCAAGCTTCGATCAGTACGCCGCTGCGCTGCGAACGCTGGCGGCCCTCAAAGACGTTCAAGGCAGTGAAGAAGCCGTCGATCGATTGTCTGAGCGCGCTGGCGAGATAAAGAAAATTCTCGATGAAGAGGCCGTGATCTCTGCACGTGCAACTGTTGCAAATCCCTGCGATTGCGACGACGGTCAGCCCCTTTGGCATTACGCTCCTGAGCGCCGAACATTCTCTTTTGCCAACATTGATGGAACTGTCGAACGCTTTGAGGCCCGTTGTGAACGTCAACGTATTTCCGATGCCGTAGCAACCGGAAAATTGTGGGCGCTCCCATCGGAATGGGGGCACTGCAGCATCTTCGTGTTCGGTGATGATGGCGCAAGTTTCGATTTTCTTGAGCACTTGAGCGATGCTGATGACAGCAAGCCCGCCGGCGAAATTGCCGTTGCCAGGAATGAAGTTCCGGATACTTCGTGACAATTTATCGTCAATTTGTGTTTTTCGGCCTGCTGCTGATTTCAGTCAGCTCGCTGGCCCAGGATGAATCTTCGCTGCAAAGCGCTGGGAACATCCGCCTGAGCGGCACGGAAGATCCCGCGACGTCCAAGGTATTTATCGTTCAGCTGCGCTCACCATCCGCCGCCGAGCACCACGCATCTTCGCAAATAAAATTTCGTTTCAATAAGAACGATGCGGCGGTACAAGCCTACGCGGCCAAAATTACGCTCGAGCAGGATCGTGTATTTGAAAAGATTGGACCCGACGCACGCAAGATCTACAGCTACAAATACGGGCTTAACGGTTTCGCAGCACGGATGAGCATTGCCCAGGCACGCAAGCTCGAAAGTTTTCCTGAAGTTCTCAATGTCTGGGAAGACGAAATTCGGCCACTTGCGACCCGCAACAGTGCAACATTCCTCGGCCTGTTCGATCAGGACTCAGGCCTGCGTAGCAAACACGGGCTCAGCGGTGACGGCTTGGTCATCGCCGTCATCGACAGCGGTATTGCACCCGAACACCCTGCACTGCTCGATACACGTGCGGCGGACAAACCACGTTTGTGTCGCAGTAGCTGGGCAGAGACCTCATTGCTCGGCCGCTGGTTGTGTCGGCGTTTCGACCATGCGCCAGGTACGGTTGCTTTCGAGGCGCTCGAGGACTGGGTCGGCGAATGTGAGGCCGGCGAGGAATTTACTGCTTCAGACTGCAACAACAAACTGATTGGTGCTCGATGGTTTATCGACGGTGCCGATAATTCCGGACCCATTGACGACGGCGAGTTTCGCTCGCCTCGTGACGCCGATGGCCACGGCACCCACACGGCGACAACCGCAGCCGGAAACAGGGTCAGCGCATCCATCTTTGGCACTACGATTGGCGATATCGAGGGTATGGCGCCAGGTGCGAGAATCGCCGTCTACAAAGCTTGCTGGCTGCGCCCTGATGCCTCACGTGCCAGCTGCAACACATCAGATCTCGCCACTGCAATCGACATGGCGATCGCCGATGGCGTCGATATCATCAGTTACTCGGTTGGCAGCTCAATGCACAAAATCACGGCGCCGGATGATATCGCCTTAATGGCGGCAGCCAAGGCCGGCATTGTTGCCGTCGTAGCCGCCGGCAACGAAGGTCCCAATCCGGCGACGATTGGATCACCCGCCGGCGGCCCGTGGGTGATTACCGTAGCTGCATCGACGCGCGACGGTGAGTCGTCTGTCGAGGCCATGCAGGTTTCCACGCCGCCATCCATAGCCGGCAAATATGCCAGCAAAGAGGCGTTATTTTCCCCACCGTTGCAGGAACGCGACCCTATTGAAGGGCAGCTCGTTCTGGTTGATGACGCTGACGACACATTGCCAAATGGGGCAGCTGGTATCTCCTCGGACGGCTGCCAGCCACTGGAGAATGGTGCAGAGGTTTCAGGAAATATCGCTTTGTTGCAGCGCTCTGGCTGCCTGTTCACCGACATGGTCAGAAATGCCGAGGATGCCGGGGCCGTCGCCGCACTGATTTACAACATCGCCGGTGATCCGTTTGTGATGCACGGAGAAAGCGGGCTCGTCGATATTCCAGCGCTGATGATCGGCCAGGCTGACGCCAATCTGATGCTCGCCGAACTGGACGCCGGGAACGAAATCAACGTTGTTCTGGAAAAGAGCTTTTTGCTCACGACACCGGATTCCGGCAATGTCATGGCGACATTCTCGGCACGCGGTCCCGGCCCGGTTGCCGATATTCTGAAGCCTGATGTCAGCGCACCAGGCGTCAATATCCTCGCAGGATTTTCGCCACGACCTGCCAATGCCACTCCGGGTGAAAACTTCGCCTTTCTTAGCGGCACTTCTATGTCGACGCCGCATGTTGCAGGCGTCGCCGCGTTACTTCTCGAGGCACACCCAAGCTGGACGCCCGCAGCCGTCAAGTCCGCCTTGATGACTACGGCACGACAGGATCTGCAATCGTCCGCGAGCATTGCGCCGGCGAATCCATTCGACTTCGGCGCCGGTCATATCGTGCCAAATGACGCATTCGATCCCGGCCTTGTCTACGACCTGAGCAATGACGAATACGATGCGTTCGCATGCGGAACCGCCTCGCCTGCCGTCACCTCAACGCGTTGCGACGCGTTGGCCGCCACCGGTCTGTCATTTTTGGCAAGAGATATGAATCAACCATCCATCTCGATATCCCGACTGGCCAATCAACAAGTCATCAGCAGGCATGTAACGAACGTTGGCGATGAGGCCGGCTCCTATAACGTCAATGTCGCCGCGCCGCCGGGGATTCGGATCGACGTGAATCCTCCGAGCATCAGCCTTGCGCCGGGCGCTACAGCAACATTCACCGTCACGCTCACTTACGAATCCGGGCCAATGGATCTATGGCGCTTCGGCTCGCTGACCTGGAGCAGTCAAACTCACGACGTTTACAGCACCATCGCTGTGAAACCGACGTCGATCAGCGCCGCGGCCGAAATCACCTCGTTCGGCGGCACCGGGGAGCAGACATTCCCTGTCGAATTTGGATATACCGGTAGCTACGCAGCGCGTGTGCACGGCCTCAATCTTCCGTACATTGAGCAGCGAACCGTTGCCAATGATCCGACCAAGACGTTTACGCGGCGAACCGGCAATGGCGTGACCGAGCACGCTTTGCTGGTTCCCTCCGGCCAGCTGTTCTTACGATTCTCTTTGTTCGACGCACTGACTGACGGCGATGACGATCTCGATATGTACGTCTACTACTGCGGACTGGACGGCAGTTCATGCACAAGAATTGGCGAGAGTGGCGAGCCAACATCGCAGGAACAATTCAATCTGTATCGACCGGCTCCAGGCGTCTACGGCATTTATATCCATGGCTATGAGACAGACGAGGTCAGTGGCGGTCCGGGTGCAACATACGAGCTGCTCGCGTGGTCCATTGGCAACATCGATGACAAGGGCAATATGACCGTATCCGGTCCCGCATTTGTCAATGCCGGCACGACCGCGGATATAACCGTCAACTGGACCGGGTTGCTGTCGAATACGATCTACCTGGGTGGAATCTCACACAATACGCCGCAGGGTTTGTCGGCGTTAACGATAGTAACGATTGGCAATTGATTGCGAGTACCAGATTTCGGCAACGCAAATTATGATGACCACGGTCGGTAGATACAATGCGCTTGTACCCCAGACTGCTATTACGTCACTCAATACGAAAGCGTCGAAATCCTGAACGAGCACACCGGCAAATGACAGGATGAAGAAGGTCTTCGCCCATCTTTTTCGCATCAGCAACAGCAACGCGGCGATAACGCCCGCGTTAACAGCGATCGCGTAGCCGGCCGTCGCCCATGCGGGCGTACTCATCATGAGCGCGACTTGTGCGTCGCTAAAATTCTCCGCCATGGTCTCGGGCGTCATTGTGACTTGCATGAGATAAAACATCAGGCCTATCAGGTTCCACGTCAAAAACAGGCCGGAAGTTATCCAGAATGCAAGCGGCGGATTGCCGTTCGAATCATCAGACATAGCGGATCCCTTGTTGAATCGTTTGCGACATGCCGCTGATGTTCCGCCCACGCTACGGTGAATGCAAGTGTGCTCAGCGCTTTTGTTTGGCCATCGCTGCGCAGGGTCCGCGGCGAAAGCATCCGATCACATGATCGTTCACCATACCTGTCGCCTGCATGTGCGCATAGATAATTGTGCTACCTACGAACTTGAAACCACGCATCTTCAGGTCTTTGCTGAGCGCGTCGGACTCGGGTGATGTCGCGGGCACATCGCCGTCATTCCTGAGCTTATTCTGAATCGGTTTGCCGCCGACGAAGCCCCAGATGTAATCGCTGAAACTGGCGAACTCCTGTTGCACGGCCAGGAACGCCTTGGCGTTCGTAACTGCTGACTTCACCTTTAGCCGATTTCTTACGATCGAAGAATCCTGCAGCAATTTTTCGATGCGCTTGTCTGTGAAACGGGCGACTTTTACCGGGTCGAAGTCGGCGAACGCTTTGCGATAGCCCTTGCGTTTGTTGAGAATCGTCGACCAGCTGAGACCCGCCTGTGCACCTTCCAGTATCAGGAATTCGAAATGCACCTGGTCATTCCATACAGGAACGCCCCACTCCTTGTCGTGGTACTCGATGTAGTCAAGGCTCACGCCCTCGGCCCACGTGCAGCGCTTCACAGCTCTGGTCATCAGTTTCTCGTTTTCGCTTTTCGTAAATAACCAATGTAGCAACGTCCGCGACCAGGGTCAGCACCTATTAATTGGTGGCACATATAAAATGACCTCCGTTGCCAACCCTTGAACAGCTTCTCTGTCCCTGAGACTTCAACCGATCGGTTGAAGTCGTACACCGGAAGCAGTCCATCCGGTGTTACGATTATCGCTATTGAATACGGCTGCTTGTGACCCGATATAGATAGTCCGTCTATCCCTCTGTGATAATAGACACAGCCGGCAGGTATCTGTTGGTGAGGGGGGACATGCACC
>JACZTO010000038.1 GCA_022573655.1 Pseudomonadota bacterium | reverse complement strand
TGCTGGCCCTCATGTCTGAGTGAATTAGGGTGACAGGGACCTTAATTAGGGTGACAGGGACCTTAACTCCCAGTGGGTTAGGGTCCCTGTCCCCCTAATTATTCGTCATCTACCTCAAATTCCTGCAGATCCTCGCCGCCTGCGCTCTTTAAGAGAATCTGGACTTTCTGCTCGGCTTCCTTGAGTGCCGCCTGACAGCCACGCGTGAGCTTGATGCCCTCCTCAAACTTCTGCATCGCTTTTTCAAGTGGCAGATCGCCAGATTCGAGTTCTGTAACGAGTTTCTCGAGAGCCGCGAGTGATTTTTCGAGGTCGAATTTCTTTGTTGATGCCATAATCCTGTCCGTGCTCGATTGCGGCGTTACGCTACAGCGAGGCAAAAGTATCGTCAACGTTTCTGTGGTTGACAGTGCTTTTGTCTCACATTAGAGTACGGACCACTTAGAATCATTCTAACGATTAACCAGCATCAATTGAAAGGATCCAAAATGTCATTAAAAGGCAGCAAGACTGAGGAAAATCTCAAAGACGCGTTTTCAGGCGAGTCACAGGCGAATCGCCGCTACCTCTATTTCGCGGCGAAGGCCGATGTTGAAGGCTACAACGATGTCTCGGCCGTATTCCGGTCCACCGCGGAGGGTGAAACTGGCCACGCACACGGTCATCTGGAGTATCTCGAGGAAGTTGGCGATCCGGCGACAGGGCTACCGATCGGGCCGACGTCAGCAAACCTCGTTGCCGCAATCGCCGGCGAGACACACGAATACACCGACATGTATCCGGGTATGGCGAAGACGGCACGGGAAGAAAAGTTTGACGAGATCGCGGACTGGTTCGAGACGCTGGCCAAGGCGGAGCGTTCACACGCCAACCGATTCCAGAAAGCGCTCGACACTCTAGACAACTAGATTGCCCGACAAGAGACGCGAGGGCAGCCTCGAGGCGCCAACCCGGCACGCCCTCGACTGGCAGTCGGAGGAATTCTACAGCGAAGAACCGTTGTTCGATGAGCTCGAGCGCGTCTTCGATGTTTGCCACGGCTGTCGGCGCTGTTTCAATCTTTGCAACACATTTCCGACGTTATTCAACGCGATTGATGAGTCGGAGACAATGGAACTCGACGGCGTACCCAAAGAAGTCTATTGGGACGTCGTCGACCAATGTTATTTGTGTGACATGTGTTTCATGTCGAAGTGCCCCTACGTTCCGCCGCACGAATGGAATATCGATTTTCCGCATCTGATGTTGCGTGCGAAAGCGGCGCGCTTCAAAAAACAAGGTGCCTCCATTCGTGACAAGGTGCTGAGCGCCACTGACAGTGTCGGCAAGCTTGCCGGAATTCCAGTCGTGGTGGATGTCGTGAATGCTGTCAATCGCAGCAAGATCGGTCGCAAACTGCTGGCGAGCACACTGGGCATACATCCCTTGGCTCCGGTGCCGGAATACCACTCGAATACTGCCCGCAAGCGGCTGTCGCGACTGCAGGACATTACTGGTGCAGATGCGCAACCTACTGACAAAACCTGTGGCAAGGTTTTGCTTTACACGAGCTGCTACGGCAATCGCAATCACCCGCTCATTGTTGAGGATCTCGTTGCGGTTTTTGAACACAACGGGATTCCGTTGGCATTGGCCGAGAAAGAGGTCTGTTGCGGCATGCCAAAATTTGAGCTCGGTGATCTTGCGGCCGTTGCCAGGGCCAAAGAAATTAACATTCCGATTCTGGCGGCGATGGTCGACGATGGCTGGGATATCGTGACACCCGTGCCGTCGTGCACATTGATGTTCAAGCAGGAATTGCCGCTAATGTTTCCCGACGATGATGCTGTGGCGAAAGTAAGGGACGCAATGTTCGACCCGTTCGAATACCTCATGCTCAGACACAAGGGCGGCAAATTGAAGACAAATTTCAAGACGACGCTGGGCAAAGTGTCGTACCAGGTCCCGTGCCATCTTCGTGTACAGAATATCGGTCTGAAGACGCGCGATATATTACAGCTAGTGCCGGATACGACAGTCGAGGTCATCGAGCGTTGCTCCGGGCACGATGGTACGTACGCTGTAAAGAAGGAATTCTATGAGGCCGCCAGAAAAATCGCGCAGCCGGTTGTGAATAAAGTCACGCGCTGCCAGGCGGATCATTTTGTCAGCGATTGTCCGATGGCTGCCGAACAAATCGCGCTGCACGATGATGAAATCGACGCCAACAACCCCATGAGCCTGCTGCGCAGAGCCTACGGAATATGAAATGCATAAACTGACTCGCGATGACCTGCTTAGCCTCGAACAATACGCTGAAAAACGGCTTAAATTTCGTGACACGGTGATGGCGCACAAGCGCAATCGACGCCTCGACCTTGGCAGCAACGCCGTTTTGATTTTCGAGGACAGGCTGACAATGCAATACCAGGTGCAGGAGATGTTGCGCATTGAGCGAATCTTCGAGGCGAAAGGCATCGACGAGGAACTGCAGGTGTACAACCCGTTGATTCCCGACGGTTCGAACTGGAAAGCAACATTCATGATCGAATTTCCTGAGGCCGAAGAACGGCGTGTGATGCTAAGCCGGCTCATCGGCATTGAAGACAAGGTCTACATTCACGTAGTGGATTTCGACCGTGTTTATGCCTTCGCCGATGAGGATATGGAGCGCGCTAACGATGAAAAAACGTCCGCCGTACATTTCCTGCGCTTCGAGTTGCCTGAACAGCAGGTCGCTGCGCTGAAGTCGGGTGCTGCGTTCGTGGCCGGCATCGACCACAAGAACTACCAGGTGGAAGTTCGCAACGTCGCGGACAATATTCGCGAGTCGTTGCTTAACGATCTGGACTGAACCTGCTAGAATTCCGGCGGGCACCTTTCTGGCAATCTGATAACTGGCTATCTGATTGATGAGCAATAAATATGACGCTGCGGACATCGAAGTCCTTAGCGGGCTGGAGCCTGTCCGGCGCCGACCAGGCATGTATACAGATACCTCAAGGCCAAATCATCTGGCCCACGAGGTAATCGATAACAGCATCGACGAGGCACTTGCAGGACACTGCAAGAAAATCGAAGTCATTGTCTATAAAGACGGCTCGCTCGAAGTTTCGGACGACGGTCGCGGTATGCCCGTCGACAAGCACCCCAAGGAAAAAATACCGGGTGTCGAGCTAATTCTCACTCGCCTCCACGCGGGCGCGAAATTTTCCAATAAGAATTACCAGTTTTCCGGCGGCTTGCACGGCGTCGGTGTTTCCGTTGTAAACGCGCTGTCGAAGAACCTGGAAGTCTGGATTCGGCGTGGCGGCAAGGAATACAACATGAGTTTCGCCGGCGGCAAGAAGCGTGGCAAGCTCGAAGTCGTGGGGACCGTTGGCAAGGCGAACACGGGTACGACTATTCGCTTCTGGCCGGACCAGAAGTATTTCGATTCGTCCAAATTTTCGGTTAATCGATTGAAGCACGTGCTGCGCGCGAAAGCCGTTCTGTGCCCGGGCATTACGGTGCGGCTTAAAGTTGAGAAACCCAAGGAAAAGATCGAGTGGTGTTACTCGGGCGGACTTGAAGAGTACCTGCTCGAAGAAATTGGCGCGGTCGAGACGCTGCCGGCCGAGCCGTTTTCGGGCAGCATGAGCGGCAACAATGAATCGGTGGACTGGGCGCTCGTGTGGACGACTGACGGTGGTCAGAGCGTTACGGAAGGCTACGTGAATCTGATTCCAACATTGCAGGGCGGAACGCATGTCAACGGGTTGCGCACAGGCCTCACAAATTCACTGCGTGAATTCTGCGACTTCAGAAACTTACTGCCGCGCGGCGTTAGTATTGCTCCTGAGGATGTCTGGGACGGGTTGAGTTACGTATTAAGCGTCAAACTCGAAGATCCACAGTTCTCAGGACAAACCAAGGAGCGATTATCGTCGCGTGAGTCGGCCGCGTTTGTCACTGGCGTGATCAAAGATAATTTTTCGCTGTGGCTCAACCAGCACCCGGAAACCGGTGACCTCATTGCGCAACTCGCGATTGGCAAAGCGCAGAAACGCCTCAAAGCTGCGAAGAAAGTCGTGCGCAAGAAAATCGTGTCCGGGCCGGCGCTGCCGGGCAAACTCGCTGATTGCACCTCCCAGGAACCGGAGCTTTGCGAATTATTTCTCGTCGAGGGTGATTCGGCGGGCGGTTCGGCCAAACAGGCCCGCGATCGCAATACGCAGGCCATCATGCCGCTCAGAGGCAAGATTCTTAACACCTGGGAAGTGGATTCCGGCGAGATTTTGGCCTCCCAGGAAGTGCACGACATTTCGGTCGCGATTGGTGTCGATCCGGCGGACAGCAATATCGAGGGTTTGCGCTATCACAAGATCTGTATTCTCGCGGATGCGGATTCCGATGGCCTGCATATCGCGACGTTGCTGTGCGCATTATTCCTGCGACATTTTCGCGAACTGGTCATGGCCGGACATATCTATGTTGCGATGCCACCGTTGTATCGAATCGATGTTGGCAAAGAAGTGTTTTATGCCCTCGATGAAGGTGAACGCATCGGCATACTGGATCGCATCGAAGCGGAGAAAAAGCGCGGCAAAATTTCAGTCACGCGCTTCAAGGGTCTGGGTGAAATGAATCCCGGCCAGTTGCGCGAAACAACCATGAATCGTGACACGCGCCGGCTGGTGCAGCTAACGGTTAAATCGAAAGATAACGTCGATCAGCTAATGGATATGCTGCTTGCTAAAAAACGTTCGGGAGACCGTCGCAAGTGGCTCGAGTCCAAGGGCGATCTGGCAGAGGTATAGAAGCGATGCAAAACAGCCTCAACCTTGAGGGCGTCGAACAGCAAGCTCTCAAGGAATACACGGAGAATGCGTATCTCAATTACTCGATGTACGTCATTCTGGATCGAGCACTGCCGCAGATCGGGGATGGCCTCAAGCCGGTGCAGCGGCGCATCATTTACGCAATGAGCGAACTTGGATTGTCGGCGAGTTCGAAACCGAAGAAATCGGCGCGCACCGTCGGTGATGTTATCGGCAAGTTTCATCCGCACGGCGATTCCGCGTGTTACGAAGCCATGGTGCTGATGGCGCAGGATTTTTCGTATCGTTACCCGGTAGTTGACGGGCAAGGCAACTGGGGGTCGACCGACGATCCGAAGTCATTTGCCGCAATGCGTTATACGGAGTCGCGCCTGACGCCCTATGCCAGGAGCCTGTTGCAGGAACTGGAGCAGGGCACCGTTGACTGGGTTCCGAATTTCGATGGCACGATGAACGAACCGGTTGTGCTGCCGGCACGCTTGCCGAACCTGTTGTTGAACGGGACCACCGGCATTGCCGTCGGCATGTCGACTGATGTACCGCCGCATAATTTAAACGAAGTGGCCAGCGCGGTTATACATCTTCTGGATAATCCGAAGGCGACGGTCACCCACCTGATGAAACACATCAAGGGCCCGGACTATCCGACTGGCGGCGAACTCGTCTCGTCGGTGGACGATATCCGGGAGATTTACAAGACCGGGTCCGGAACGCTGCGGCTGCGTGCGTCGTACAAGATCGAAGGCAGCGACATAGTGATTACATCGTTGCCACACCAGATCTCGGGCAGCAAAATACTTGAGCAAATAGCGGCGCAGATGCGTAACAAGAAATTACCGCAAGTGGATGATCTGCGTGATGAATCGGATCATGAAGATCCGACGCGCCTCGTTATTAGTAAAAAACGCGGCGTCGATGTCGAGGAATTGATGTCACATCTGTTCTCGACGACATCGCTTGAGCGTACCGCTCGCGTCAACATGAACATCATTGGACTGAATGGCCGTCCGCAATTGTTCGGCCTCGTCGAGCTACTCAAAGAGTGGATCACGTTTCGCAAAGTCACGGTCAAAAATCGTCTGAGCCATCGCCTGCAGATCGTCAGCGATCGACTGCATATTCTCGATGGCCTGCTCGCTGCCTATCTGAACATCGATGAAGTCATCGCGATTATCCGTAAAGAGGACGAGCCGAAGCCCGTCCTGATGAAGCGTTTCAAGCTTTCCGACATTCAGACTGAGGCCATCCTGAATCTGCGCTTGCGCAATCTCGCCAAACTGGAAGAGATGAAAATCAAGGGCGAGCAGGACGGCTTGCGCGAGGAGCGCAAGACGCTGGAGAAGACGCTCGGTAGCGTTGCGCGCCTGAAAACGTTGATCAAGAAAGAGATTCTTGAAGATGCCGCAGCTTACGGCGACCCCAGGCGTACATTGCTGGTGCAACGCGACTCTGCGCAGGCGCTCGATGAAACGCAGCTTGTTTCCAGCGAGCCGGTAACCGTAGTCTTGTCACAAGCGGGTTATGCTCGCGCGGCCAAGGGCCATGATATCGATCCGGCTACGCTGAGTTACAGGTCAGGCGACGAGTATCTTGCCTCGGCCCAGGGCCGCAGTAACCAACTGGCAATGTTTATCGATAGCACGGGGCGCGTATACAGCGTCCTGGCTGGAACGTTGCCGTCAGCGCGCGGCCAGGGCGAACCGTTATCGAGTCGTTTCAGGCCACCCGACGGCGCCGCTTTCTGTGGCACGATGATAGGGGCGAACGAACAGAAGTACCTGCTGGCCAGCGATGCTGGCTATGGTTTCATTGCAACTTTGAGTGACCTGGTGTCACGCAACAAGGCCGGCAAAGCGATACTGCGAGTGCCGGCTGGCGGCGTGGCGGTTGTTCCGGCAGCCGTGCCCGAAGAGTCGGAGTGCCTGATTGCTGCAGTGAGTTCGACAGGTCGTTTATTGTTATTCGAAATGGAAGACCTGTCGGAACTCTCCAAGGGCAAGGGCAACAAGTTAATCAACATACCCGGGAAGAAATATCAGAGCGGTGAAGAGAAAATGACGGCCGCGACAGTGGTGCCCGAAGACGGCAACCTGCTGGTTTTCTCGGGTACACGCATGATGACGATCAAGTGGGACGATCTGGACGACTACTACGGCGATCGCGCCCTCAGGGGCAGGATGTTGCCCAAGGGCTGGCGCAAAGTAGAGCGCCTCGTTGGAGCGCGCCTTACGCGCGAATGATCGCGGCTAAGCGCCCCTCCTGCAATCAAGCGCGAATTAACCGCCTTTGCGGGTATGCGCCGGCATCTCGCTGGTGACATCGTCGTCGCCGGTTTCAGGCAGCTGTGCGGTGACGTCGAGATCCGTGACCGAAGCCAGTGGCATCGCTGAGGTTTCATCGCTGTCAGGCTCGCCTTCGTCGTCATCAGAGAGCTTTAGGGCGGCGTCGGCAATTTCCTTGTTCAACAGCTGTGTCGCAGTCAACTCGTCTTCATAGTCTTGTTCGACAATCTTGAAGTCGAATTCCTCGCTGAGCGTGTAGCCACTGTTGGAAACCATTGTTTCATCACCCGAATCGACTTCCACTGCCTTAAGATCGAACTCGGTAGCATCCTCTGGTTGCGGCATCTTGGTCGCATCCATGATGACTGACATGTCGTAGTCGTCTTCCTCCGGCATGACTTCGTTCTCGAGAATCGTAGGCTCATTGGCTAACGGAAGAATTTCTGTTTCTCCGGCCACAACAGAAGCTTCAAGATCGGCGGATGCAACGGGTTCGAACGGCAATTCAATGTCAAGATCGGCGGATGCTGCGAAGCCGAAGTCCTGAGCGACATCCATATCCGTGCCTTCCTCAAGACCGGTGCCGTCAATGAGATCGGCGTCCAGAATCAGATTCTCTGATGTGGGCATGTCGTCAAGCTGATCGAAACTATCGTCATCAGCTTGTTCGATTATCGTAGCCTCGATCTCAGTTGTGCCAGAAGTATCGTAGTCACTACTGCGACGTTCCGGTCGGACGAGAACGGGTCCTACTGGCGTCGAGCCGAAGAGTCCGCGCAAACGTCTGCCGAACATGAGCAGGGCGAGAATAAATGCGACACCGCCGCCTGCCAGCCAGAGGAACCATGCCGGCAGACCTGAACTTGAGGCAGATGTTTCAGGCTGTATGCCCACACTGATTTCACTGTTTGTCGAACCTGCTGTTTCAATAGCTGGGCTGTTCTCCAATGGGCTATTGTCCAGGATAATGTCTCCCGGCTGCAAATCGTTCGTTGTGACTTCCGTCATGCTGTCGGTGACAGGAGCGCTTGCGCTCAGGTTGACTATTTCATATGCAGGGACAGATTCGCCCACGGAAAAGTCGCTAACGGATGCATCGACGGCAACAGGTAAGGCTTCGACAACGTCTGCAACGTTGACATCGAAGGCCGGTGGTTCGTAAATCTCGGTGCTGGCAGTGTCTGCGACCGCAGCAGGAGCAGCAGCGCTACTAACCGCAGACTCATAAACATCTGCACTGGCGGGTGCGTCCGCCACGACTATCGGATCAACGCCGCCCAAATCTGGAATGGTTAGCCAGCTACCGGCCTTTAATTTGTTCGGATCGTTGTCCATGAACGCGTCGGGATTGGCTGCGAATATCAAATCAACTGCCGGCCACATGGTCAGGGTTCGATTTTCGATGCGAGCCACAATTTCTGACAACGTCTCACCACGCATAACCTGGTGGCGTGCGGAATTCGCTATGGGGTCACGGTTGACGCTGGCACGGCGCTGGACAGTAGCCGGTCGGCTCACGGCTGTGGGCGCATGTACGGTAAGCGGCACGGGTGCGGCGGTCGTGGTGGCCGCAAAGCTGGCGCTTGTCGTCTCACTTGGCGGATCCACGAACAGCATGTACTCGCGACTGAACTTCGCGGTATACGGGCAATTGATAACAACTTGCGTGGCGAGCATTGGTTCGCGCACGGGTGTTGTACCGGTTAGCAGAATGACGCCGTTGGCGACACTGAGTGTTGTGCGGCCGATGCCGGGAAGTCCGCCTGCCGTGGGCCCGGAACGGAAAGAGACGCAATATCTGTTGAGCTGTTCATGGGGTGCCAGGGCAAACGCGATGCTGGCACGCAACGGCTGGCCGAGGCTGGACTGAACGCTTAGCTCGCCGAGCTCCAGCGCGTTTGCCGGCAACACAGCCATGCAACTGCCGACGGCAATCAACGCCGGTAATTTACGGTTAACTCGATTGATCTTTCCTGTCACAGTCTTCACGGTTCAACACCTCGTGGGTCGGGCACATTCAGCATGTTTAGAATCGCTGATTGGCTCCTATTTTATGAGCTTATGGTTGATTTGCGTTAGCGTTTGGTTCCACAAACAGAGTGTGACCTGCGTCACATCATGTTGGCGATCGGATTGTGCGTGCATCGGCTTAATTCCCACTCGCTGCCGTCAGATCGGCGAGCGTATTGGTTACGGCACTAACCGAGTCTTGCAGCACGACTTCTGGCTCGTGAACATAATGTCCCTGCATGTAGTCAAGGCCCAGTTGGAACAACACGGCCATCGCGTTGGCGTTTTCGACGCGCTCTGCCACTGTCTTGATCTGGCGTTCCTTGGCCGCTGCGACGATTTTGCCGACCGCCTCCTGCGTTTGCGTGTCTGTAATAAGGGTATGCATCAACTCGCCATCGATTTTGATGTAATCGGGCTTGAGAATATCCAGTATCTGGAAACGCTCCTTATCGATGCCGTAGTGCTCTAACGCGAAGCCAATGCCGATTTTGCGGGTCTGCGTGACTAGATCCCGCGTCTGCTTAATGTGCTTGGCCGCGTCGCGCTCAGGTACTTGAATTACCAGACGCGAACAGTCGAAATCGCCATTATCGAGCGTCTCTTGCAACCATGATGCTGTAGTGGGGTCGGTAATCGACTCCTGGGAAAGGCGCACAAATACGCGGTCGGCCTCGTTCTTGTTGCAGAACTTGACGGCCGACTGCAGCATCCAACGGTCAATATTTTTCATCATGTTGTTGCGCTGTGCGGCAGGCATGAATTCCGAAGGCAGTACGGCGTTGCCCTGTTCGTCTATCATGCGCACCAGAAGGTCGTACATTTTCACGGAGTCGCTACGCAGTCCCGCGATAGGCAGTTGCGCCAGGCGGAAGCGGTTTTCCATTAGTGCAGCCTTCAGGTGCTTGACCCAGATTGCATCGAATTCGCGTTGCTTGGTGTCCTCATCGGCGCTTTCGTCGAGGACCGATGCATTGCCGCCAGCCTGTTTGCCAATCTCGTAGGCTGCAACAGTGGCCGCGACGAATTCCTCCAGACTACTGAAAACTTCGCTAACCGCACACACGCCAACCGTGCACGTCATGTGTGTGGATTTGTCTTCGATCTCAAACAGGTGCTGCTCAATGTGTTCACAAAGCTGTTGGCCCCAAACCTGAGCGTCGCGAGCCGAACCTCGTTCGAGTAACACCATCAAAGCTATGCCCTCAAATCGGCCGGCGACATCACGCGGATGCATGCGCTTGCGTGTTTCCTCCGCCAGTTGTGCGAGGATTTCTTCCGAATTCAGGATGCCCATTTTTTCACGCAGCTCGCCGAAATTGTCTGGCCGTATGTAGGCGAGGCAGTGAGTGCCTGATGCAGGTCTTCGGCGTAAGCGCTTCGATATACGCTCAATGTATTGCGCGCGGTGATAAAACAGCGTCGTGGGATCGCGCTTCAGTGCGTCGTGAACGAGCTTGGTTGGTTCTTCGGCGGACTTGAGTTGCGGCGCTATGCGAATCTGCACACATGGCCCGTCGTCGAAATCGATTTTGCGGAACTCAAGATGCAATTCCTCGGCATCGTCCGATGCAACAAGATGCGATTTGACGATGAGTTTTTCGCCGTTTTTCCACTTGCCAGCGAGCGTCGCGACGATTGCGCCCTTCAGGGCGGCCTGGCACTCAGGCTCAAAGTTATCCATGACCGGCGTGCCGATCAATTCGTCTTTATTCTTGGACGCGAATTTGGTCACCCAGGCATTATTGACGTTCGTGAAAATTCCTTCTTGCACCAGCGCGATTGAGCTGCTGGAATCTTCCATATTATCTTTGAGTTGACGCTTGTATTCGATCGCCGATTGAATGGTCGAATTCAGGGCGCGCTCGACTCGCAGTGCGCGCAACTCTCTTGAAACAACCGACTGAAAGCGTGCCTTATGGGACATCGACACAAGGTCGCAGGCGCCAGCCTTCATTGCGTCCTGGATACTCGACTCATCGGCGCACTTCTGAGTTGCGATAAGAGGCACCTCAGGGTTGTAGCAATCTTTTTGTTTGAGCACTTGGCGAATCGAATCGGGGTAGCGATCGCAGTTTAATATAAGGAGTTCGACGTTTTCCGCCGCGAGTGTGTCGCCGAGCTTTTCGGGACTCGATATCCAGTGGCAATGTGCGGCGTGACCTGCATCGCGCAGCGTGCTGTTGATAAGTTCGACATCGTCCTGATCTTTAGTCAGGACGGCTATAGAAATGCTATGGCGTCCGTTCAATTCCCAATCCCTGGCAACGGCAGTTGTCCGCTGATTTCCGTATTTAGTTAACCGAATACGCAGTTTAGACAGGGTCACTGCAGGAGTCTCGGACCGAACCTCAAAACCGTGACCTGAATCATGTTTCCAGCCGATTCACATACGATCAAGGCGGAAATTTCAGCTGCTTCTTGTATGATGGCGCCTCGCCACTGTTCGGCCGAGCGATCTTATGTCCAATTACAGCACCAGTGAGTTCAAATCGGGACTGCGTATCCTCCTCGATGGCAACCCATACATCATTGTCGAGAATGAATTCGTAAAACCCGGCAAGGGCCAGGCTTTTAATCGTGTTCGCATTAAGAATCTCAAGACTGGCAAGACCATCGACAAGACTTTCAAGTCGGGTGAGTCCGTCGAGGCGGCTGACGTCATGGACACCAACATGCAGTTCTTGTACAGCGATGGTGAGTTCTGGCATTTCATGGTCGCAGATACTTTCGAGCAATATGCGGCCGATGTGAGTGCGGTCGGCGATGCCAAAAACTGGATAACGGACGGCGACATTTGCGCTGTCACTCTCTGGAACGATTCGCCGTTGATCATTACAGCGCCGAACTTCGTTGAGCTCGAGATCACCGAGACTGATCCGGGTGTAAAAGGTGATACCGCCAGTGGTGGTGTGAAGCCCGCTACGCTGTCGACCGGTGCCGTTGTACGTGTTCCGCTGTTCGTAGATCAGAACGAGGTGATCAAAGTTGACACCCGGTCACGCGAATACGTTTCGCGCGTCAAATAGTCGGGCTCAGTCATTGTTGTCCTCGAATGTGAAAGTCAGCACATCACGGATGTCATCTGTCTCCGCATGAACCATTTGCAATCGCTCGAGACCCATTGCAACGCCGGCGCACGCAGGCAGGCCAGATTGCAGCGCCGCCAACAGTAACTCGTCATGTGCCCTTAGCGGCAGGCCGCGATCGCGACGCTCATCCTGATCTGCGGCGATGCGCTGCTCTTGTTCTGCCGCATCGGTCAATTCGACGTAGCCGTTTGCCAGTTCGAGCTTTCCTAAGAATACCTCGAAGCGGTCTGCGATGGCTGTATCCGCCGGGCAAATTCGTGCGAGTGCCGCTTGGCTGGCGAGGTAGTGTCGTAGCACCGTGAGTTTGGTCGTGGTGAACGTCGGCACGATCCGTGTTGTCAGAATCAGGTCCAGCCAGTCGTCTCGTTTATCGCCCAGTGCGACTCGCAGGTCACTGTCGGCGTCAGCCGCGTCGCCGAGTTCCGCGATGGTTGCATTGACCGGATCGATTTTCGCGACGTCACGAAAAACGCTGCGGTATTCCAGCACGGTTACCCCATCGCCGAGCTTCGGACTATCCAATGCAGCTGCGATCGCGGCGATAGTATCCGCAACAATCTCCTCCAGATTCATGCCGAGCCGGTACCACTCGACCATGGTGAATTCAGGCTGATGTTGCTTGCCGGCTTCACCATCGCGAAAGACACGACATATTGAATAGATGTCCGGATAGCCGGCGGCAAGCAATCGCTTCATGCAAAACTCGGGCGAGGTCTGTAAGTAGAGTGGCGCGCTCCTGAGTTTGCTGCTGACTTCCAGACTTTCGATCTGTGTGTCACTGGCGGCGTAGCGGCTCAGTGCCGGAGTATCAACCTCAAGCGTTTCGCTGTGAAGAAAGTAGCGGCGCAACCGCTGCAACATTGCCGCCCTGCGTTGTGCAACAGCGGGCCCTGATGCGGGCCGCCAATGGCTCATTTATCGGCAGCCTGAAATTTGCCAATGGCGTCGCCCATGCGTAGCGTTGCGCCGGGTTTGAGGACGTCGTCCCAGCGGCATGAGTTTTCGGACAGCAGCAAGATCACTGTCGATCCCATGTTGAACCAGCCCACCAGGTCACCTTTTTGTATATTTGTTGCATGCGTCGTGATGTCGAGTGCATCCACTACGCCGCGCTTGCGCGGCCGAAGTTCGCCGCTCCAGGGTGTCGAGATACTGCCGACGTTGAGAGCGCCGACGAAAATCAAGACGCCGGTTCCGTGCGCCGTTTCGAAGTGCATGATCAATCGTTCGTTGCGCCGAAACAGGCCTTTGACGCTCGCAACGGTTGCTGCATTGACGCTAAAGAGATCGCCGGGCACATAGCGTGCGGCGAATAATTCGCCGTCAAACGGCATGTGCACGCGATGATAGTTATGGGGTGCAAGGTAAATCGTCGCGAAGCAGCCATTTTCATAGGCAAGTGCTTCATCCAGGTCGGTTGCGAGTAAATCTTCGAGGGAGTAGTCGATGCCTTTTGCCTGGATGATGCTGCCTGCGTTGATGTCGTCGGCATTGCTGACGGTACCATCGACAGGCGAGACGATCGTATTCACATCGCTGTCTATGCGTCGCGCATCGTCTTTCAGCTCGCGAATAAAGAAATCGTTAAACGTAGAGAAATCTTCGGGAACGTTGAGCAACACCTCGTCGATGTCGACATCGAAGAGTCGTACAAAGCGCGTGATCAGATAGTCTTTGGTGGCTGGGTGTCGAATGCGCGTAATACGCCGGACCAGTGCCGTGAGCCAGTATTTTGGCAATACGAATTGCAATACGACAAACAGTTTTGCAAGCATCACTTGACCCGCCGCACAATGCTGGTGTCGATATTAAGGGCGAGCGTCTCACCTGCGAAGAATTGCAGCGATACCGCATCGCCGGCCAAGGTAGGTCGCATCAACATCAGGTGCAGTCCGCCGCTCTGCAACGTTACCGTTGCATGCGCTGGAATCACCAGCTCGGAAATTCTGCGCATGCGGGCGACGCCATCTTCGAGCGTCGACTCATGAATCTCGACGGTTTCAAACTGCGGGCTGACAATGCTGGAAATTCTGATTTCCGTTGCGCTATTGTTGGCCAGCGACAGGAAGCCTGCGCTCGAATGCGTGCCGGGCAGCGGTGCGCTGATTACCACATCGGTCGCGACCAGTCGTGGCTCGTAGTGCGCCATAATTATCGGCAAATCGTTGACGTAATTCGCGGTGTTGTGTGGCGCGCTGAATAGTGCGTGAAAATTTGCGTCGGGATTAACGACGATCACCGCCGCGGAATGATCCACTGCATATGTATCACCATCCACCGGTCGCTTCGCGAAGAAAATTCCAAGCGTGGACGTTAGTTTCTGCAGTTCAGCGATCTTTCCGCTGACGCCCAGGATATCGGCGCCGAAGTAATCGACGTATTTGCCGAGCTGCTGAGGCGTGTCTCGCTCCGGGTCGACGCTGACGAAAACGATGCGCGGCAGAGGTTGGCCAATCGCAGCCAACTCTGTTCTCGCCGCGGCCAGAATCTGCAACGTGGCAGGGCAGATGTCAGGACAGTTGGTGAAACCGAAGAACAGCAAATTCCACCGGCCGCGGAGCGTATTCCTGGTGACCGGGTCGCCGCGTTGGTCGACGAGAGAAAATTCTGGCAGCTCCATTGCGGCGGGTAACAGGAACGCTGTATGAAGCTCCGCTTGTAATTGCGTTGGCGTGCTGAATCGTGCTGCCATAAATATGCCAGCGGCCAGCGCCACGCCGAGCACGATTGCAATACCCAGGAGTCTGGGGCTCATGGTTTGGATGTCCGCATTTTCAAATCAGCACCTTGAGATCAATATTATTGGATCAGTTCAGGTCGAGCTGGCAATTCTACAGGCAGTTGTAGCGCGAGCGTGATAGATTCGCCGTCGCATATGAATGTCGAACAACTTATTTGTAGCCTATCCGAGCGTTTCGATGCAGCGCAACTGCACTACGGGCACGGCACCGATAATGCGCTGGATGAGGCGGCCTGGCTCGTATTTGCAGCGTTGCAGCTGGATCATGATGAAGCAGCGTCCGCTTACACAGAAGCGGTGGCCGAGGAGCAACTTGCCGTCGTGATGGCGCTGGCCGAGCGCCGCATTCAGGAGCGTGTGCCGCTGGCCTACCTCATCAATCAGGCATGGTTTGCAGGTCATGAATTCTATGTCGATGAGCGTGTGCTGGTACCGCGTTCACCATTGGCTGAATTGATACTCAAGCAGTTTTCACCGTGGATCGCGCCGGCGGCCGTCAGAACCGCATTGGATCTGGGCACCGGCAGCGGCTGCATCGCGATCGCACTGGCGCATGCGTTTCCCGAGGCCTGCGTCGATGCCGTGGATATCGCCGACGCGGCACTCGAGGTTGCGGCAATTAATGTGCAACGGCATGGTCTGGACAGCCGCGTCAAGCCAGTCAAATCAGACTTGTTTGCCGCATTGGAGGGTCGTCAATACGATCTGATCGTCAGCAATCCACCGTATGTCGATAGCCGGGACCTGCAGACGATGCCGGATGAATTCCGTCACGAGCCGGTTTTAGGGCTGGCCGCTGGCGACGACGGTCTGGATTCTGTGCATAAGATTTTGCATGATGCCTCGCGATTCCTCACCGACAATGGAATACTCGTTTGTGAGGTTGGCAACAGCCAGCCAGCACTGGAGAGTGCTTACCCGGATGCAGCGTTTGTCTGGCTGGAATTCGAGCAGGGCGGGGCAGGTGTATTTTTATTGAACAAGAATGACTTCGAGGGATTTTAGCGGTGTCTGGTAACAGCTTCGGGCGAATTTTTACGGTGACGACATTTGGCGAGAGCCATGGGCCTGCGCTGGGTTGTATTGTCGACGGTTGCCCGCCAGGGATGGAGTTGTCGGAGGACGATATCCAGATTGACCTGGACAGGCGGCGTCCCGGCCGTAGTCGCCATACGACGCAGCGCAATGAGCCAGACCAGGTACAAATCCTGTCCGGCGTGTTCGAGGGCAAGACAACCGGTACGCCTATCGGCCTGCTGATTGAAAACAAAGACCAGCGCTCGAAGGATTACGGCGCTATCAAGGATAAGTTTCGCCCCGGTCATGCCGACTACACCTACCAGCAGAAATACGGCATCCGCGACTATCGTGGCGGCGGACGTGCCTCTGCGCGCGAGACGACAATGCGGGTCGCGGCCGGCGCCATTGCCAGGAAATACCTTAGAGAACGCCTCGGCATAGAAGTGCGGGGGTATCTGTCGCAGCTCGGCCCGTTAAAACTGGACGCCGTCGATTTTTCAGGCGTAGACGACAATGCCTTTTTCTGTGCGGATCCCGGTCGCATTGCCGAACTTGAGGCATTCATGGACGAGCTGCGCGAGCAGGGCGATTCGATAGGCGCCAAGATCAGTGTGTTGGTCAGCAATGTTCCGCCCGGCCTCGGCGAGCCTGTCTTCAACAAGCTGGGCGCGGATATTGCGCATGGCCTGATGGGTATCAATGCGGTCAAAGGCGTAGAACTGGGCGCTGGCTTTGCAGCCATTACACAACGTGGCAGCGAACATCGTGATGAGCTCTCGGCCGATGGCTTTAGCAAGAATGATGCGGGTGGCACCTTGGGCGGCATCTCGTCTGGGCAGGACATTCTTGTCAGCATAGCGCTCAAGCCAACGTCGAGTATTGCGGTGCCGGGTAAGACGATTGACAAGTCTGGCAAGGAAACCGAGATCGTGACCAAAGGTCGCCATGATCCTTGCGTCGGACTGCGCGCAACGCCAATTGCCGAAGCCATGGTTGCATTGGTGATCATGGATCACTACCTGCGTAATCGTGCACAAAATGCCGACGTCGAGTCGATGACACCACAGATCTGAATCATGCCAAACCGTTTTGACGTTGCAGTTGTTGGCGCTACAGGCGTCGTTGGTGAGGCGTTGCTGGAAATGCTCAGCGCACGAAAATTTCCCACGCGAAATGTGTATGCGCTTGCGAGCGAACGCTCGGTGGGTAAGACGCTAATGTCCGGCAATCGTCCACTGGACGTAGAGAATCTCGCCGAGTTTGATTTTTCGAAAGTTCAAATTGCCCTGTTCTCGGCCGGCGCCTCGATTTCCGCCGAGTTTGCGCCCAAGGCTGCAGCAGCGGGGTGCGTCGTCATCGATAATACGTCGCAGTTTCGCTATGACGATGATATTCCGCTCGTCGTGCCGGAGGTGAACCCAGAGGCGATTGCGGATCACAAGAATCGCGGCATCATTGCCAATCCAAATTGCTCAACCATTCAAATGGTCGTCGTGCTGAAACCGATATACGACGCAGTCGGTATTAAACGCATTAACGTCTGTACCTACCAGGCCGTGTCCGGTGCAGGGCGCAGTGCGGTGGAGGAACTGGTCAGGCAAACAACAGCAATGCTAAACGGTCGTTCGCCGGAGATCGACGGCGATGCGAAGCAGATTGCATTCAATGCGGTTCCGCATATCGATGTTTTTGAGGATAATCGCTATACGAAAGAAGAAATGAAAATGGTGTGGGAAACTCGTAAGATCCTCGGCGACCAGGACATTCTCGTTAACCCCACGGCCGTACGTATTCCGACGTTTTTCGGCCATTCCGAGGCGCTGCACATCGAGACGCGCGACAAGATTACGGCTGACGAGGCGAGCGCATTGCTGGCCAGATCGCCGGGTATAGTCGTTCTCGATGGGGTGGAAATCGGTCAATATCCGACTGCCGTCACCGAGGGCTCAGGTGCCGACGCGGTTTTTGTCGGACGGATTCGCGAAGATATCTCTCACCCGACCGGAATCAACCTTTGGGTGGTGGCCGATAACATACGTAAGGGCGCGGCTCTAAATAGCGTCCAAATTGCTGAAATATTGGCAAAAAACTATCTTTAGGCTATAGTTCGCAGGCTAAAAGAACGGCCCCAGACTGGATGTCTTGAATGGGGATTTCGGGGTTTGGAGAAATACATTATGTCGCGACGTCTTACTCGTATCTCGCTCGTGTTTGTATTATTGCTGGCAAGCGAGATCTGGGCTATTGGACTGGGTGATATCAATTTGGACTCGGCACTCAACGAGCCGCTGCGAGCGGAAATCGATTTGTTGTCGGCAACCCCGGAAGAATTGGCCGGTCTGACGATCGCCCTCGCTTCTGCCGAAACCTTTACGCGCTATGGTATTGAGCGACCATTCTATCTGCAGGAAATGCAATTTAATATTGTTGACGGTGGTGTCAACGGTAGCAAAGTGCAAATTCGTTCACGTTCTCCGATTACCGAGCCGTTCCTGACGTTCCTGGTTGAAGCGACCTGGACCAGTGGTCGCTTGCTCCGCGAATACACGGTATTACTGGATCCGCCGACCTACGCACCGCCGTTGGTGCAGCAAGAGCGAACCGTCACTGCGCCGCGTCGCAGTACGCCGAGTGACAGTGCTCGAATCGAACGCCAGCCAGCTCCACAGATGCCGGCCCCGGCGCCACAACCTGCGCCCACATCGCGCCAGCCCGCACCGACATTCAGTTCCGACTCGGCGCCGCCTGTCGATGACAGGCCATATGAGACGAACGCGAGCGGTGAATACATCGTCCTGCGCGGAGAAACGCTCTGGAGCTGGGCGACACGCGTGCGTCCTGACAGCCGTCTCACAATTAACCAGACGATGCTTGCCATTTTTGAGGCAAATCCCGATGCCTTTGGTGGCAACATCAATATTCTCAGGGAAGGTGCCCTGCTGCGAATCCCAAGCGCGGACGATATATTTCAGATTAGCCGCGGCGATGCGCTTGACGAAGTTAAGCGTCAGCACAGCGCGTGGTCCGGCACTAGCGCAACGACCGCAACGACCGCAACGGCTGATACGACGACGACCCCGAGCCTGACGCTCGTGCCACCCGATGAAGATTTTGCGATCGACTACGACGACGATGCGCCTTACGAACCTTTGTCGCGCGAAGTAGAAATCGAGGATCGAATATCTGAACTTGAATCGGTGAATGTTGAAAATCAGCCATCGCTGATCGAAATTCGCGACAACGAACTTGCCGCGCTGCGACAGGAATTGGCGAATATTCGTGGCGAGATTTACGAGCCGCTATTTGACGATGCGATTGACGACACGGATGCACCACCGACCAGCGACGATCTGTTCCCGGACATGGATGAAGTCATGGCCGACGACAGCGACGAAGTTGTTGCCGATACGACGATACCGACTGGCGTCATACGACCGTCGCAGGATAGTGGCAAGAGCATCGTCGACCAGGTCCTTGAGGTTGTTACCGGAATATGGGGCATCATCGGCGGTTCGCTTATCCTGGTTGGCGGCGCGTTAATCTGGTTCATGCGGCGCGAGTCTGACGACGATGACGACGACGATATTTCCGCCATTGAAGAACTGGATGCCGATGATATAAGCGTTGACGAGCTGTCTGCGACCGGCAGGATGCAAGCGCCAACGCCCGAAGAAGCGATGGTGGTTGTGGAACAGGATTCCAGTATCAATCCACTCATGGACGCGGGCGAGACGGTCGAGGCGCCGATTCCGGAGATCGCCGTATCCGCCCTGGATGCGACGGACTCAGTCGAATCGATTGAGGATACCTTTAGCAGCGAGACAGCCGTTAACCTGGATCAATCAGATCCGATTGCCGAGGCTGATTTTCACATGGCCTACGGCCTGTACGATCAGGCTGCTGATTTAATCAACGGTGCTCTGGAGGCGGATGCCACGGATAAGGGGCTGATGTCCAAACTCTGTGAAATATATTTCGTGTGGGGCAATCGCGACGCCTTCATCGATGCGGCGACACGCCTCAAAGCGGCCGTCGGCGATGCCGGCAACCCCGAGTGGGACAAGATTGTCATCATGGGGCAACAGATTGCCTCCGATCACGAAATGTTCGCTGGCGCAGCGGTCGTTGGTGCAACCCAGGAGGTCGATTTGTCCTTCGACGATACCGCCGAGGCGCAGAGTCTGGATATGGACTTCGGCGCCACTGACGCCGCCGATGGTGACGCGGCGGAAGAGGTCGATTTCCTCTTTGAAGAATCTGCGGATGTTGATGCTGGTGCAGAGGACGTTGCTGCTGCTGACCAAAGTGCAGTCGACATTGATCTTGAGCCGACGGTTGAAAGCCCGACGATGGAAGCAGCGGCAGACGATTTTGACAAGACCGCGGAGATGCCGGCACGCGAGATTGACCCTCCGACGATTGAAGAACAGTTCGCCGACGTCGGCGGCACCTCCGACCTGCCGTCGATCGATGAGTCACTGGGTCAGGCAATATCTGACAGTGGTCAGGATGCGGACCAAACGGCCGAAATCAACCTGGACGATCTTGATCTCGATATCGACGGACTTGCGGAGACGGAAATTGCCTCGCTGGACGATCTGGATGTAACCGGGCGTAACGAATCGTTGCCGGATCTTGCCGAAGCA
>JACZTO010000010.1 GCA_022573655.1 Pseudomonadota bacterium | reverse complement strand
CTGCAGGGGTCTCACCGCTTGCAGATCAAGGATGATCTCGGTGACCTGGAAAATCGGTTTAGTGCAGTGGAGAACCTTCTGCAGCATCTCGCAGTCAAAGAGGTCTGAGTAAATACTAGTGTAGTGTCCTGGATTATATGGTGATTAAGCGAGACGAGCAGGCATTAGCTGCAAGGCGCGGCGCGCAGTGAATGGCGTGTCCTTTACAAGGGGCGCAACGCCGCAGATGATGCCTGCTCGTCTCGCCCGAAGGGAGGTCCACAAGCGCTTCAATCCCGCGTTACAGCCTTTATCAAGGACATGGCCATTGATGGCAGGCTGCGCCTTGACTTGAAGCGCTTGTGGACCTCTTAATCGCCCTATAATCCAGGACACTACACTAGACGTCGGGATCAATACTTCTCAAAATCAGGATCGTCGCGACGGTCTTTTCTTGCCCTGCGCTCTTTCTTATGGGATCCGGTTGCAGACCCGCTGAACCCACCAGTCGCGAACGGGCTGCGACGGTCCCTTTTTTCACGGCGGTCTTGATGATGCGTGAATATGCAACGGCACTCCAGGGCATCACAATCGGGTAATGGCAATTGTGGTGCGGCGTCGGAGAGGAAACGTCTGCCTGTCATTGACTTGGCGGCGTTGCAAGCGCTTTGCTCCAGGGCAATTGACACAGCATGATAGGCGACCTTTTCGTGCGCCAATATTTTGGCCTTGTCCGATATTCCCGGAGTCTCGTCCCGGCGCATTCGAATGACCAGCCAGGCGATCGAAAGTACCAAAGCTATGCTCAGCAGGATGGTGTCCACGTGCGCCCCTTAGCGTGTTATCGGCCTTAGCCTACCTTAATCTGATTCATAGCAGTTCGTCTACCACGATCTCCGCCAGGTGTGTCATTAAAGTCGTTTCGAACGGACTGACGATCTCGCGAGACATCAAAATATCTGGAATGAATACCTGATCCAGCAATGCGGAAACCGTCTTTGGATCCGACGTCGCGAGGTTCAGCTCCTTGTTTACTTTGAGGCTCAACTTGTCGAAGTTTGCGGATCCCATACTTGCCCAACCATCATAAATTGCTGCTTTGATGTGCGTCATGCCCGGATATTCGTGTACGCGGACGCCATGCTCAAGCAACTTGTTGACCGTGACCCGGTTGCTTGCATTCAGTGGACCGTGGTTGCCCTCAAACGGGATAATGACGTGCACATCGACTCCCCGGCGACGTGCTTTGGCGAGCTCGTAGATCGTCCGGTCGTCGGAGAAATAAGCATTCTCTATAATGATGTAGCTCCGCGCACTCTGGATCGCTGCAATCTGTGCTTTGTAAATGTCTGAGTCGAAATTTCTGGTTTGCAATATACGAATCGGGTAGCCGTCCTCGTCAGCGTGTTGTTGTTTGCCTTTGAGGAATTGGACGAAATTTGCGAAGTCGCCGAAGATACTGCCGCGAGCCCAGGCCTTGTCGGATTCGAATTGCAGCTGGTTAACGACCGGGCCGGAGACTTCCATCATCATGTCGTGCCAGTCGTAGCGATATTCGCGGCCGATGTTCATGCCGCCAACGAATGCGATCTTCTTGTCAATAATCGTTGTCTTCGTGTGATCACCTGTGAACCAGGGATTGGTGTTGTTACGAACTCTTACGGAGGAGTCGCGCTCCAGGTACATGCGCATCGAGAGCGGTACCTTGTGGCTGGTGGGCATCGTGTCTGAGTCATCTTGCATGGCCTGCATGTTGCCGAGGCCGTCGAGTAGGACGCGTATGCGAATATCGCCGGAACGCGCTTTCAGGCGGTCAGCCAGGGAGACCGCGTAGTCGTCGTTATCAAATATGTAGGTGCGGATATCGATGCTTTCCTCGGCGTTCTGAATCATTTCCGTCAAACGGCAAAAGTACTCGTCGCCGTCAACGAGGAATTTGATGCGGCCGGTGTCCTGGCGCGTACCGGTTATCTTGTCGAGTTTCTTCTCAAATGCCACCAGGTCCATCGGTGTGCGGCCACTGACTTCAGGTATATCGCCGTCTAGTGCCGGCATTTGCACAGTACCCAGTGCGACGCGGCGCAACAGGCCGCCGCTGGATTTGATGGCCCATGAAGCCAGCGAGGCAACATGCGATACCGGTCGGTTGATCGGGTTCTCGTAAACCGCCCTGGCGTAAACCCAGCCGGCGTGGGCACCATAAGTGGCGATGCGTTTTGCCTTGAAGCCGCGATCAAATGCGGGTTCTATCGGTTGGGATTCTTTCATGCCGCCGTCCGCGTGCCTGGGGCCTGTTGCACAGCCTGCTGTCAGCATTAGCAGGAGAGCGAGTGCAGCGATTTTGTTGTTGGCGATTTTCATGATTTGACTCCGTTTTAGGGCGGCCGCCTCGTGTTGCGGCCCTGGAGTCAAATCTAGTGAAGTCGGCTCGTAAGTTACTGATTACAAACTGATTACAACGTAACTGTTTTGCGATGTTTGCTAATGGTTTCCTGATGTTGGCGGTAAAATGGTGTAAGTTACTGATTGTTGATTGCGGCAGCGGGACGCGGGCGATGGAATCGGAAGGCAGATTGATGTCGATGCTGACAGGCTACGCGGCGGCACATCAGCACCCGTTCAATATTGTTGTTCACATGATCGGTATACCTGCGATCATGCTCGGCGTGCTGATTCCGCTGACGTGGATAGGATTCGAAATAGGTGAATTTCGAATCTTGTTCGCACATGTGCTGCTCATCGGCTTTCTGTTGTTCTACCTGACCCTGGATGTGTTTTTCGCGGTCATATTCGGAGTAGGGGCGTATCTGCTGTCCTTACTGGCCATAAAACTGGGCGCGTATCCTGGCAATACCGGATGGACCATCGCCGCTGCGTGTTTCTTCGGCGGCTATGCAGCGCAGTTCATTGGCCATGCGGTTGAGAAGTCTGTGCCGGTATTGGTGAAGCACCCGATACAGGCAAACCTGGCGGCCCCGTTCTTCACGGTGGTCGAATTAGTGAAGTTGGCGGGATTACGCGACGACTTGTTCAACGCCGTGCAGGAACAAGTAAAACGACAACGAGACAGCAGCGAATCGGACAGCGAAACTTGAACCTGCAGTCGCTACAGGATTTATAATAGCGGTCTGATGTCGGATTTCGATCGCAATTCAAAACGCAAAGTCGCAGCCGCTGGCGGAGTGATCGGTGCCGTGCTCGCTTCTTCATGCTGCATCGGGCCATTGGTTCTGCTGACGCTGGGCGTGAGCGGGGCGTGGATCGGGAGTCTAACTGCCCTGAAAGCGTATCAGCCGGTGTTCGTCTCAGTTGCTATCGCATTTCTCGCGTTCGGGTTTTGGCAGGTCTATGGAAAATCCGGACAGACGCAGGTTGAGGGTACGGTTTGTGCCAGCACAATGGCAGATCGGGTCGTCAAGTCGGCGCTCTGGTTGGCGACGGGACTGGTTGTGCTCGCACTTAGTGTTGATCTTTGGGCGCCACTTTTTTACTGAGGTAAGACAATGAAATTCATTTACACGACAATCGTTTCGCTACTCCTCGCCGCAAATTTCGCGCTGGCATCCGAGAACGAGCAGACCGTAACATTCAACATAGAGAATATGACCTGCGCGACTTGTCCGATTACCGTTCGCATGGCCATGCAGCGAGTCGACGGGGTCCGGGAGGTCAATGTTGATTTTGAAAGTAATACCGCGACGGTAATTTACGATGCCGCTGAAACCACGGCCGAGGAGATCGGTACGGCGTCTACAAACGTTGGCTTTCCAGCGTCAGTCAGCGACGGAGAGAGTGCTTGACAGCCCAGGCACAGACGTATGAGGAGTACTCGACATTAACCTGCCCCGAATGCGGTCACGAGTCAAAGGATTTGATGCCGACTAACGCCTGTCAATTTTTCTATGACTGTAAGGGATGTGGTGTGGTGTTGAAGCCGCTGGCCGGAGATTGCTGTGTGTACTGTTCGTATGGTGACGTAAAGTGTCCACCGATTCAGCAGGGCGATTCATGTTGCGCATGACTTCCTGACCGTAGTTGTAATGTGATGGCGACGACAGATCTAAAGCTTGACGAACCCGGCACGCTGCCGCGGCCGGGCCCAATAGGGAGGATCGCGCGGCTCGCTTATGGCTTGGCGTGTGCCTGGTATGTCCACGCTCTGTTCGATGTTTCCGACCAGATGATTACCGGAATGGGCCACATCCAGTCAGTCATCTGGAACGGCGTAGCTGTTGGCTTATTCCTGGTCAGCTACGTCATCAATATTGGCTTCTCACGAACCTGGAAAAAATGGCCGGCCTACATAAGCGGCGGATTTTTTGTGGCCGTAGCCGCGTATGGCTATGTCACCACGGGATCGGCCGAAACAGATGTCCTGGCTCGCACAGTCTGGATCTGGGCGGTTTATCTGTACACACATTTAGGTGCAGCTTTCATCCTGTCAGGCTTGATAGCAACGCCCGGATGCGAGATGCGTAGCTTTCATGATGCCTTTTCGCGGGTAACCGGAATACCGACTAAAGAACATTATTGCCCGGTAGGACCACTGCACCCGATCGATCAGTGGGAGGCGCGTCGATCTCGCGGTTAAGCCGTTCTCAATGGATTACGAGCCTGAATGTTGTTCGACAATTTTTTGAAATTCCACGAAGGAAATCGCTTCTTTGCCCATCATGGAGAGATAGATTTCGTACTTGTTGGCGTATTCGGGATAGCGTTCAAACAAGCGCTCAAGCGTCTTTATGTTTTGATTTACGTCGACCGACCATCGCCGGCTCGGCCCATCCGACGCAATCCTTATTTTCCAGTCTCCGGCGTAGTTGATGACGCCGGGGACAATCTCGAAAGTGTCGCTCGCAGAGCTTGGCTCTTTCTGCCCGATTACAGGATCCTGATTCCTTGATAGCTCGAGGCCGATGCTGTAATCCGACGCATACTTACTCCAGAAGTAACGCCCCGCCGGTAGGGGTAGCAAACACATCCATGCGTTCGGGCCTGCCGATTTGTACATATCAGAGCGTGTCTTGATGATCTTTCTGGTGTCCACGTTTGTAAAATCAAGTCTTTTTATTCTTTCGCCACTTGCTCCAACAATGCGGATCAACAGGAAGCCGTGATCCGGTTGCAGCGCAATATCGCCAGCTGTTTCTGCAGTGAGAATCGGGGATGAAAGGCTGACACCGACTAGACAAAAAACGGCCAGTCGTCCATAAGCCTGGGTTATAGATGTCATTGCAGAACTCTACCATCCCGGCCGCAGAATCAGAAACGTGCCGCCGCCGGCTCGCCACGACTTTGAATTTGCTAATGTGCATGCATCTGAAAGACCCGGGATAAAGGTGACGCGCAATGAAAGTGGCTTTTGCAGGTCTTGGCGTAATGGGGTATCCGATGGCCGGTTTTCTCGCCGGCGCCGGGCACGATGTCACCGTATTCAATCGCACCAGGAGCAAGGCGGACGCGTGGCAAGAACAATACGCTGGATCAGTGGCCGAAACACCGCAGGAAGCAGCTGCCGGTGCGGAGATCGTGTTTTGCTGCGTCGGCAATGATAACGATGTACGGCAAGTCATTCTTGGCGATGACGGCGTGTTGGCCGGCATCTCCACGGGCTCGGTGATTGTCGATCACACGACGGCATCTGCAACGGTTGCTTGTGAGGTCTATGGCCAGGCGAAGAAAAAGCGCGTCGACTTTCTCGATGCACCGCTTTCCGGTGGCCAGGCCGGAGCAGAGTCCGGGCAGCTGACTATCATGGTGGGTGGCGATCAGCTTGCCTACGAGCGCATTCTGCCGGTCATGGATTGTTACGCTAAAGCCTGCACACTGATTGGTGACGTTGGCTGTGGCCAGAAAGCCAAGATGGTGAATCAGATCTGCATTGCCGGGCTCGTGCAAGGTCTTGCCGAAGGCCTGCATTTTGCGAAACGGTCGAACCTGGATGTCTCCGCGGTCATCGGTGCTATCTCCAAAGGCGCGGCGCAATCCTGGCAAATGGAGAATCGTTGGCAGACGATGGTCGCTGACGAATTTGAATTTGGTTTCGCCGTTGAGTGGATGCGAAAAGATTTGAACATCGCGCTTGATGAGGCCGAGAGGGTGGGGGCGACGCTCGAGGCGACGAGGCTTGTGGATCGGTTTTATGCCGAGGTTGAGAAACTCGGAGGGAAGCGTTTTGATACGTCCAGCCTGATCAAGCGCCTGGAACCTTAATGCAAATTGCATTGCGCACACGCGAACTGCACGTGCCGTAAGAACACTGTAGATTGGTTTGCATGCTCAGCACACTCGATACCGGCATCATCTTTGGCTACCTGGCGTTGATGATCGCCATCGGTTTGTATGCCAGTCGCGGTCAGAACAGTATCAAGGACTATTTCATCGCCGGCGGCAGACTCGGCACGTTTTCGATTGCCTGTCTGTGGCTTGCTTCCTGGGTCGGCGGTGCAGCAATCGTTGGTGGGGCGGCAAAAGCCTACGAATTCGGTATCTCAGGGGGCTGGTACATCACGTGTATGGCGATAGGCTGCCTGTTGTTTGGACTGTTTTTCGCAGCTCGCGTCAAGCGTTGGGGCGATGAACACCAGTTACTGACGTATCCGGATCTCATAGAGATACGCTATGACAGTCGAACGCGGATCGTTGCCACAATTACAACCATTATCGCCTTCATCGGGTACGCCGCTGGCCAGCTCGCCGCGGCCGGCGCAATCCTGAGCACGCTGCTCGGATGGGACTACTCTACGTCGCTGTTGCTCGCCAGCTCAATCATTGTCGTGTATACGGCAACCGGCGGTTTCCTGGCCGTGACCTACACGGACTGGGTGCAATTTTCGCTGCTGTTCATCGGCGTGGTCCTGGTTGGTATTCCGGTCGCCATCGCTAACGGCGGCACCTGGGAAACGCTGACGACGCAGTTGCCATCAGGACACTTCGACCCGACGAATTGGGGTGTGCCGACGATGCTGGCGCTAGGCATTTCGATGCCGTTGAGTTTTTTCGTGGCCATGGACAGTTTCACGAGAATGTTCGCTGCAAAAAATGCGGTGGTAGCGAAGCGCGGCACGCTCCTGGCAACGCTGTTCCTGTTGCCGCTGGCGGTAGGTGCTGTCTGGCTTGGAATGACAGCGGCGCTGCTATATCCGGGCGCCGACAACAGTGGCGACATACTGGCCAGATTGGTTATGGACACATTTCCTGTCGGTCTCAAAGGATTGATGCTGGTCGGTATTCTTGCGGCGCTAATGTCCACCGCTGATATATGCATTCTTACCGCCGCCGCAAACGGCAGTCGCGACATCTACCAACGCTACTTCAATCCCGAGGTCGCGCCTCGCAAGCTGTTTCGAATCAGTATTGGTCTCGCCGCGATTGTCGGCGTGGCAGCCGCATTGATGGCGTGGCAAATGCGCGACATCGTGAGTATTTTGCTGGTAGCATTTACCATTAATGCAGCGGCATTGTTCGTGCCGACGATTGCGATGGTTTCGTCGCGCCCAATCAACTCTGCAGCCGCTTTTTGGAGTATAACGCTGGCGTTGCTTACCGTGATTGGCTGGTACGTTGCCTCTGCGATGCAGCTCGCATCGGTATTCAGCATTGATCCACTGTGGCCGGGCCTGATCGTGTCCGTTGTAGTATTTACCGGCATCACCCGGGTCGCTAATTCGCCAAATGGAATGGAACGATGACTCTTGATTCGAATGGCTGTTATCTTGCGCGGCCAGCGGCATATTGATTTGCTTCATCGCGGCATAATTGCGCCAATTTTAACGCCATTTGACGATGATTTATCGGTGGTATCGAGCCTCTTCGTCGCTCACGCGAAATGGCTTATCGAGCAAGGCTGCGCTGGCATTGCGCCGTTCGGTACAACAGGTGAAGCCCTGTCCGTCGGCATAGACGAACGGATTGCCGCGATTGAGGCGTTATTAGAAAGCGGCATCGATGCCGGGAGATTAATTCCGGGTACCGGATTATCGAATGTAGCGGACACCGCCCGTTTATCGCGCGCTTGTCTTGATATGGGTTGCGCCGGCGTGCTGACGTTGCCACCGTTTTATTTCAAGGACGTTTCCGACGACGGGCTCTATAATTATTTCGAGCAATTGATTACAGCGATCGGATCGGACGCGCGCATCTACCTGTACCATATTCCGCCGGTCGCCATTGTTGGTGTATCGCCGACGCTGGCATCGCGTCTGCATGCAGATTTCCCCGACCAGATCGTCGGCATCAAAGACAGTTCGGGTGACTGGAACAATACACGGGCGTTGTTTGAGATCAGCGGCCTGGTCGTCTATCCCGGATCGGAATTGCGATTGCTTGAGGCGCTGCAACTTGGAGCACCGGGTTGTATCACCGCAACTGCTAACGTCAATGCAGCCAACATCGCCAGGGTCATGGAATTGCACGATCAAGGTAATGGCGTTGCTGCCAATACCTTGCACGAGACTGTGAAGGGGTTGCGGCTTACGCTGCAGGAGTATTCCCCGATCCCGGCGCAGAAGCGGTTGCTCGCCATCGCCAGCGGTGACGCAAGGTGGGCCAATGTCCGCCCGCCACTAGTCGCGATGTCTGACACGGACGGACGCGAGCTGCAGGCTTTACTAGAACGCGAGCACGGATTCAGCCTCAGCGTTTCCACAATGTGACCAATTCCTGTTAATTTTGAACGCAGCGTTATTGGAGGTAGTGGCTTGGCTTGCGGCAGATTTATACGTTTGATGCTGGTTTTCACACTGTTTGCGACCGCGAACATTTGTGCACAGATGGTTAGCCCACAGGGAAAATCCATTGATGCTTTCCAGGTCGACACGCCGCCCATCATCGACGGGCGACTGGATGATGACGCTTGGGCGTTTGCCACACCGGTTCAAGACCTTCACGAGGTTAATCCGCAGGAGTACGATCCTCCTTCTGAAAAATCCGAAATCTACGTTGTCTATACTCGAGATGCGCTTTACATTGGCGCGCGATTTTTTGACAGCAATCCGGAGGGCATCTCGGCCCAGGTTTTGCGCCAGGGCGACTTCTCATTAGGTGATGATAGCTTCACCGTCATCATTGATCCGTTCAACAACGGACGTAGCGGCTATGCATTTGATCTGACTCCGAACAGCATTCGAAACCAGGCCGTCTTCGCGAACGTAACCAATGAGAACTGGCAATGGGATGGCATCTGGCACGGAAAGGCGATTCGCGATGACAAAGGCTGGGTCGCCGAAATCGAAATTCCGTTCAAGACCCTGTCATTTAACCCGAATAACCAGACATGGGGACTCAATTTCTCACGTTACATCGGTCGTAAAGCAGAACAGATAGGCTGGGTCTCGGCGAATCGCCGGCAGAATCCTGCGAATTCCGGAACGCTAACCGGCATCAAGGATATTGAGCAAGGCCTGGGACTCGACGTTGTTCCTGGATTCAAGGTGACACAAGCGACGGATCATGGACTTGATGAAACATCAAACGACATCGAGCCATCGGTCGACCTGTTTTACAAATTAACCCCGGCCATTACCGCAGCCCTGACCGTCAATACGGATTTTTCGGGTACGGGCGCAGACGAACGGCAGATAAATCTGACACGCTTCGCCCTGTTTTTTCCCGAGCGGCGCGGCTTCTTCCTGCAGGACACTGACATTTTCGAATTCGGTCGTATCACCGCTGGGGATTATAGTTCCCGGTCATCCATCTCAGTCGTAGAACTGGAGAGCGGCAGGCCGTTTTTTTCCAGGCGCATAGGCTTAAGCGACATCGGTGAGACTGTCGACATCGAAGTGGGTGGAAAACTCACCGGGCGACCCGGGCGGTGGGATATGGGCATGCTCGCGATTCGACAGGACGCTTTCAGTGATGTCGACGAAAGCGATCTGTTCGTCGCACGATTTGCGGCAAATATTCTCGATGAATCGAGTGTCGGAATGATACTGACACATGGAGATCCGAACTCGAACCTGGACAACACACTGGCGGGTGTCGATTTTCGTTATACGAATACGCGCTTCGGAAATGGACGTACCCTCGAAGGCTCACTTTGGTACCAGCAATCGGAGACTGAAGGATTGGCAGGGGACGATTCAGCTTTCGGATTTACACTCCGTGCGCCGAATGCAGAGGGGTTTCGCGGCGGCATCGGCTATAAAGAGTTGCAGCAGAACTTTTTTCCCGCGCTGGGATTTGTGAATCGAGTGGGCGTACGCGATATGACGCTTGAAGGTGGATATACGTGGTATTCGGATTGGTTCGCGATACGCCTCATTCACTCAGGCGTCGATTTCCAGAGAATAGAAAAGATTTCCGGCGGTGTGGAGTCGCAGATCGTGAACCTCCGGGCATTCGAGGTCGAAGGCGACACTGGCGATGTCTTCGGCTTCAACTATTATCTCATGGAAGAGAATCTTGAAACCGGGTTTGAAATCTTCGATGGCGTTGTCATACCGGCAGGCAATTACGAGTTTGAACAATACTGTTTCAGCATGGGTTCCGCCGAGTATCGCAAGATCGTCGTCTCCGCCGATTACTGCGCAGGAGGTTTTTTTGATGGCGACCAGGTAGCGACCGGGGCAAAACTACAGTGGCGCCCGAGTCCGCATTTTAGCTTTTCTGCCAGCTACAGATTCAACGAGATCGAATTGCCGTACGGCGCTTTCATCACGCGGTTGATGTCGATTCACGCGGACGTCGCATTCTCAAATAAATGGTCGTGGGAAAACTTTCTGCAGTATGACAATGTCACCTATGGCCTGGGTCTGAATAGTATATTGAGGTATATACCGAGGGCAGGGCGGGAGATAGTCTTCGTTGTTAATCAGGAGTACGTGGACTTGTTGCGGGATAGAAATTTCGTCCGGCTATACAGCGACATGACGTTCAAGATTTCGTATACGTTTCGATTTTAGGTGCGAGTTCGACAATGGTATGGTCGATACTTGGGGCTGAGTCGAAATAACTGGACGCTGCCTGTTGTCGCGTTTGCACAAGAAGACTGAAATCAATATGGCAGATTGCCCAGCTTGTCTGATTGTATCCGCAAATGCAGAGGAGCTCGCAGAGGAGGTTGCGCGCCTTGCCGATAGCCCGATAGCAATCAAAGCCTGCACCTCGGCGCAACAGGCCCTTGGTGAATACACGGGCGAGTCGGTTGTATTTGGCAATCCCAGCATGATTGCGGAGATCCTGCCTGAATTGACGACGGTTGATTGGGTTCAATCTTCCTGGGCCGGCGTAACACCCTTGCTGGCGCTTGATCGCCGCGATTATGTGTTGACGGGCATCAAAGGCGTGTTCGGACCACAAATATCGGAATATGTTTTCGCTTACTTGCTGGCTTTTGAGTTAAGAGTACTGCGGCGCATGAATGAGCAGCGCGAACGTCGCTGGTTCGACCCAGGTTCTGGCACCTTGTACGGAAAACGTCTCGGCATCATGGGTACTGGCACGATCGGCCAATATATTGCGAGAACGGCGCAAGCCTTCGGTTTAACGGTGACCGGGTTCAGTCGATCGGGTGCGCCTGCGGACGGATTTGAAAAGGTAATGGCGCAGGGCCGGCTGCACGAATTCCTGGGCGGAATTAACTACCTCATTGCGGCGCTTCCACAAACCGCCCTTACGGATCAGCTGCTTGATGCAGCTGCACTGGCGCAACTGCCTGCGCACGCCTACTTCATCAACATCGGGCGCAGCAATGTCGTCGATGATGATGCATTGATTCATGCGCTGCAGAACGATCGCCTGGCAGGCGCTGCGTTGGACGTATTCGATGAGGAACCCATACCGCTGGACAGTCCTCTCTGGGACGTGCCCAATTTATCGATTACCGCCCACGTCGCAGCAACGAGCCATCCGTCAATCATTGTGCCAATATTCATGCACAACTATCGCTGTTACACCGACAAACAAGCGCTGCAATACGTGGTCGATTTTGCTGCCGGCTATTAGCCAAAAAACAGACTAAGCATATCGTCAATACTTTCATAGGTATGCACGGATTATTGAAAAAATTTATTAAGTATGGTGTCACGCGCTGGCGGGTGGGTTCAGTGCTATTGGTCGCACTCTGGAGTGTCGTGATTTCTGCGTGTGCTACGGCCCCGCCGAAAAACGTCGCGGACATTTGCGCAATTTTCGACGAGAAACGCGGCTGGTACAAAGCTGCGAAGAAGTCGGAAAAGCGGTGGGGCACTCCGATACATGTGCAAATGTCGATCATTCGCCAGGAATCGTCCTTCAAGTTCGACGCGAGACCGCCGCGGACCAAACTATTCGGTTTCATACCCTGGACGCGTCCGTCTGATGCCTACGGCTATGCGCAGGCGCTGGACAGTACTTGGGAGTGGTACAAAGATGACACCGGCCGGAGATTTGCGGATCGTGACGATTTCGACGACGCCATCGATTTTGTTGGCTGGTATACGAACATGTCCAATGCGTCCGTGGGTATCTCGAAATGGGATCCGTACAATCAGTATCTTGCCTACCACGAAGGTCAGGAGGGTTGGCGCCACGGAACCTACCGAAAAAAGGGCTGGCTCAAGGAGACCGCGCGCCATGTTGACTACCGGGCGCGGGAATGGGGCGCGCAGCTACAGCGCTGCGAGGACGACCTGGACGACGGTTGGTGGATATTCTGACGTAAGACCTTTTCCGAATCTCGTGCTGAGAGTGCAATCGCTTGATCAAATTTGTAGGAAAGGTTTCTTGTTCTCCATATACTCAAACGAATGCAGAAGTCTGATCGCCAGTTGGGTATGAACCGGGATATTACCCGGCGAGACTTCATTCATGATCTCTCCCTCACATCACTGGGACTTACCCTGCCTGCCGGCGTGCTGGCAGAAGCGTTCACTGGGAACCCGGAATCGGCCGGTACGTATTACCCGCCGACTCGCACCGGAATGCGCGGTTCGCATCCAGGCGCTTTCGAGGTGGCACACGCACTGGCGCGAGAAGGCAAGAAATTTCTCGATCCTGCAGACCTTGACGAGGAATATGATCTCGTCGTTGTTGGCGGCGGCATCAGTGGCCTGGCGGTCGCGTATTACTACCGCAAACAGTTTGGTGCGGATTCCCGCATCCTGATCCTCGAAAACCACGATGATTTTGGTGGTCATGCCAAGCGCAATGAATTTCATCAGGGTGGGAAGATGCGATTGTCCTGGGGCGGAACCATGAACCTGGAATATCCCCTGTTCAGCGATACCGCGAATGCGTTGCTCGGAGAACTCGGGGTGGACATCGATGAACTCCTGCAGGGATACGATTTTGAGTACGGCAGTGGTCCTAAGGGCAGTCCGTCGATTTTCTTCGATGCGGAAACGTATGGCCGCGATGAACTGATCCACGGTTTCAGTTTCCGCGCGGGCAACAGTGACAATTTGGAAGCAATATTCGACCGGTTTCCGATTAGCGAGGAATCTCGCGAATCGCTCAAGAAGTTTTACGCGAGACGGGAAAACGTGTTCAAGGGGAAATCCGAAGCCGAAGTCGGCAAGATTCTCAGCGGCATCAGTTATACCGGTTTCCTGAAGAAATACGGTGGCCTCAGTGACGAAGCGGCAAACCTGTTTATCAAGACAACACATGGATATTGGGGCGTGGGCGCCGACAGTCTGTCGGCCGCTGAATGCATCGGAGCCAGCCTGCCGATCATGCATCTGCTCGGCCATCCCGAATTAAGCGGTAGTGGCGATGACAACGCCGGGGGTGACGTTGCCATGTTCCCGGACGGCAATGCCTCGATCGCGCGGCTGCTGGTGCATGCTTTGATTCCTGCGGTGGCGCCGGGCAGCGACGCTACGAACATCGCAATGGCACGCTTTGACTACTCGCGGCTCGATGAGGCCACCAGCCCCGTGCGGCTGCGCCTTGAATCAACGGTTGTAAATGTCACCAACCGTAGTGGGGGCACCAGCGTGTCTTATGTGAACCGGGGCCGGGTGTTGCGTGTGAACTCCCGGCACGCGGTGCTGGCCTGTTACCACTCTATCATTCCGTACTTGTGCCCGGACATGCCCCAGGAGCAGAAAGAAGCGCAAAAGTACCAGGTGAAACGTCCCCTGATCCTGACCAATGTATTGCTGCGCGACAGCACGGCTTTCGACAAGCTGGATATTTCGGGTGCCTATTGTCCCGGTCGTCTGCACGGGGCGGTTTGGCAAGTGAAGGGTGTGAATACCGCCGGTTACCGCCACGATTGGGAAGATTCAGGCCCGGTGCCCATCATGTTCTGGGGATCGGTTGCGCCGCCCGATGCAAGCGTCCCCGTTCAGGAGCAGCACCGCGCCTCGCGCGCCTTGTTGCTGGCCATGACCTTCGAACACTTCGAACGCGAAGTACGCACGGTACTCGACGGCATGCTCGGATCTGCTGGCTTCGACGTACAAAATGACATCCTCGCCATCACCGTTAACCGCTGGCCACACGGTTATTCATACAGCTACCTCGACCTTTGGGACCCCGAATGGCCGGAAGGTCAGGCTCCCCACGAAGTAGCGCGCCGACCGTTTGGCAACATCGCCATAGCCAACGCCGATGCCGGCGCCAGTGCCCTCACCAATGTCGCAATTGACGAAGCATGGAGAGCCGTGAGGGAGCTGAACAGTTAGGAATCGGGTACTATTTGCCGGGAACAGTCATTGTCAGCGACATATCGAACGGACTGTTCATTCTCACGCTGCAATAGTTAAACATTTCCTTATTGCAAAAATAAGTGCCGCGAAACCTCGGCTCGAATCCATTATCATCAGGCCACAAGATCCTCTTGAGAACGAGCGAACCCGTGACTTCGAAATATAAGTATCGCGCTTTCGTCACACCGAGCGCATGGCACAAGTGGCATTCTGGATAGGTTTTGCCATTATTGCGCTCTTCATTTTGGTGAGCGCGGAACTGGAAGATGCGCTACGAGATCCCATGGTTGTCCTGATGGGCATTATGTTATTGCTCGTCGGTGTACGGCAATCCTATGGATTCAGTATCGCGGATGCCGAATTGATCAAGCAATACGAGTTCATGTTTCGAATATTCAGCAATGCCCGACGACGCATCGACGCGACCGATAACGACGAAGAAAAACGCCGAATTCTGCATGTGCTGGGCGACGCTGCTCTCGGCGAACACGCCCAATGGATCTTGATGAATCGCGAACGCTCACTCGAACAGGGCGAAATATTCCAGATGAGCGGTTAGGCCGCGAAAGCCCCCTGAGTGGGGGCATCGCGTTGTTTGGTGCCCAGAAGAGGACTTGAACCTCCACCTACTTACGTAGACCAGCACCTGAAGCTGGCGCGTCTACCAATTCCGCCACCTGGGCAGGTCCGGAACCGCGTACAATTGCAGTACACCGGGGTGGCGCACTGTACTCAAAGCAGTTGCTGCCTGTCAATCCCATACATCCATGCAAATCAACGGAGACTTGTCACTTGCCACGCAAGCCGAATAAAACCAATAAGAAAACCCAAAAGAAGTCCAGGGAAAAGCCTTATAAGCACCCGATTCCCAGTCAGAATGATCTCATTGACTTTCTAACTAATGTTGGCAAGCCACTGAAAGTAGAACCAATTCTTAAGGCATTCAGCCTTAAGGGGCAGCGCATGCGCGCGCTGCTCGTGGATCGCTTGCAGAGCATGGTCAGGGCAGGGCAAATCCTCGAAAACAGGCGCGGCGAGTTTTGCCTTACGGCCAAACTGGATCTGGTGACGGGCAAGGTTACGGGTCATCGCGATGGCTTCGGGTTCGTTATTCGTGACGATGGCGACCCGGACGATATTTACTTGTCGGCGAGACAAATGCGGTCATTGTTCGACGGTGATCGTGTTGCGGTGCGCATCAAAGGGCTGGATCGCCGGGGCAGGGCGGAGGGTGAGTTAGTCGACATCCTGGAGCGCAATACGCGGGAGGTTGCGGGTCAATTCATTCGTGAACGCGGTATAGGAATTGTCATTCCCGACAACGCAAAACTGTCGCACCGAATACTCATTCCGAAAGGCGAAGCTGCAAACGCAAAGCACGGAGAAATGGTCGTCGCCCAAATTCTAGACTATCCGTCACACGTCGAGCAGGCGACCGGACGAATTACGACGGTAATCGGTTCACCAAATGACAAAGGCATTGCGACTGACATCGCGATTCACGCGCATGCCATTCCGTTCAAGTGGCCGGGCGCGGTCACGAAAGAAGTGGAAGGTTTTGGGGAAAAGGTACCGAGCAATGCCGCCAAGGGTCGCACTGATTTGCGCGGTATCGATCTTGTAACAATCGATGGCGCTGATGCGCGTGACTTCGACGACGCAGTATTTTGCGAGAAATCCAACGATGGCTGGCGTCTGCTTGTTGCCATCGCCGATGTGGCTAACTATGTTCAGGTCGGTTCGGCGCTGGACAAAGAGGCAATCGTTCGCGGCACGTCAGTGTATTTTCCCGATCGCGTTGTGCCGATGCTTCCGGAGGTCTTGTCTAACGGTTTATGCTCGCTCAAGCCGAAAGTGGATCGACTTTGCCTGGTTTGCGAAATGCATGTGAGCAGGACAGGCAATGTGAGTCGCGCGACATTCTATGAAGGAATCATGCGCTCGAAAGCACGCCTGACTTACAGTCAGGTGAGCGATTTTCTCACTGGCAAATCCAGATCCTCGGTACCCAAGGCACAGCAGAACTCGGTTCGGGAATTGCACGCGTTGTACCATGCGTTTGCCAAAGCGCGCGGCCGTCGCGGTGCGATCGAAATCGACCTTCCGCAAACAAAATTCAAACTTAACAAGGACGGCGAAATTGATCGCATAGAAGTAGTGCCGCGCAACGACGCCCATCGTCTCATAGAGGAATGCATGATTGCAGCAAATGTTGAGGCGGCTAAGTTATTGAAAAAACAGCGTATTCCCGGACTATATCGCGTGCACCCCAGGCCAGACCCGGATCGATTCAATGATCTGCGCTTGTATCTCATTTCGCTCGGACTGAAGGTGCCGCATCCCGATCATGTCGAGCCGCGCCACTTCACTAAACTGATTGAACAGGTGAAAGGGCGCCCTGACAGTGCGGCTATCACGATGGCAATGCTGCGCTCGCTGACGCACGCGGAATACTCGCCGACCAATGTGGGTCATTTCGGACTCGCGTTGGAATCCTACGCGCACTTCACATCTCCCATTCGTCGTTATCCCGATCTCCTCGTACACCGTGCCATCCGGCATATTGTTCGTGGTGGTAAGCCCGGCAAGTATGTCTATGGGCCAAAGGAGATGGAACGCCTGGGAGCCATGTCCTCTGCGCACGAGAAACGCGCCGAAGACGCGACTCGCGATGTTGAAGCGTGGCTTAAGTGTCAGTACATGCAAGGTCATCTCGGTGACGAGTTCGACGGAGTGGTAACCGGCGTTACGAACTTCGGCGTCTTCGTGCAGATCACGGAACTGATGATCGACGGGCTCGTTCACGTCACGAGTCTCGCCAACGACTATTACAAGTACGATGCGGGTTCGCAAAGATTGACAGGTGAGCGTAGCGGACATTCTTACGGTCTTGGCCAGCAGATGCGGGTGCGCGTGCAGCGAGTCGACATGGAAACGCGCAAGATTGATTTCCGGCCAGTCGAGAGCAGACGTCGATGAGCAAGGCGAAATACGTGACAGGGCTAAGGGCAGTTGAGGAATTGCTGGCATCGAGGTCTGCCGAAGTGCGTCGCATCTATGCCGAGTACCAGACGGCCAACCCGCGAGTGGCAGCGGCCATCTCGATGGCAAGCCAGGCAGGGATAGAAATTCAGCCGGCGAATCGGGGGCGCCTGACACAGATTAGCGGTGAGTCGCGCCATCAGGGTATCGTTGCAGAAGTGCGCCGCAGCACATTGTTGGATGAGGCGGCACTGCGCACGATGGTCGAAGAACAGCTGCAAGCCGGCAAGCCGCTGCTTCTATTGGTGCTTGACGGTATTCAGGACCCGCACAATCTGGGCGCCTGCATGCGCACAGCCGATGCTGCCGGGGTCGACGCCGTGATCGTGCCACGGCACGGCGCAGCGGGCCTCGGACCGACAGTCAGCAAGGTAGCGGCGGGAGCGGCTGAACAGCTGTTATTTGCGCCTGTAGCGAATATCGGTCGCGTGCTGGCTTGGCTCACGGAGTATGGGATTCGTGTGATTGGCACCAGCGACAAGGCCGAATCCAGCCTGCACGAGGCCGATCTCACGGGTTCTGTGGCGCTGGTAATGGGGCGTGAGCACACCGGCCTCAGCAAGCGCATTGCGAGCCGTTGCGACACATTGGTGAGCCTGCCAATGGCGGGAGTCGTTTCCAGCCTCAATGTCTCAGTCGCCACCGGCGTTTGCCTGTACGAAATAGTACGTCAAAGGGCCTTGCGCCCAGCCTGAGGCTTCGGTAGCATGCGCCTCCCGCTCAAAGGGCGGGGATTAACCTCTTGCTACACCGGATGAGCCGGGTAGCTGCAATCCGTAAGGGGAGACTAATGAGGCATTACGAAATAGTGTTTCTGGTTCATCCGGACCAGAGCGAACAGGTTCCTGCCATGGTAGAGAAATACCAGGGCATGGTGACCGAATCCGGCGGTGTTGTTCACCGCAGCGAAGATTGGGGCCGTCGTCAACTCGCGCATCCGATCAACAAAATTCACAAAGCGCATTATGCTCTTCTCAACATTGAGTGTGATTTCGCGGTTATCGAAGAAGTCAAAAGCGCATTCAAGTTTAACGACGCGGTCCTGCGTCACCTCATTCTTGCGCGTGACGAAGCTGTATCGGAGGCGTCGCCGATGGCGATCGCCGTGGCTGAGGAAAAGGCCAAGGAGAAGGAAGCTCAGCAACGCCGTGAAGCCAGGGCCGTTGCAGAGGCAGCTATGCGGTCCAAGGCGGCCGAAAAAGAGAGCGTAGAAGAGGCCGGCGAAGAAGCTACCGAAGAAGCAGCACCGGCCGAGGAGACTGCAGAGGCAGCACCGGCCGAGGAGACTGCAGAGGCAGCACCGGCCGAGGAGACTGCAGAGGCAGCACCGGCTGAGGAGACTGCAGAGGCAGCACCGGCCGAGGAGACTGCAGAGGCAGCACCGGCTGAGGAGACTGCAGAGGCACCCGCAGAGGAAAATAGTGGCGAAGACGCAGCTGATGAAGCTGCCGCTAAGAGCGCCTGAGGAGAGTTGCAATGAGTCGTTATTCACGCAGGCGTAAGTATTGTCGTTTCACCGCTGAGGGAATCAAGGAGATCGATTACAAGGATCTGAACCTCCTGAAGGCTTACATCACGGAGACAGGTAAGATCGTCCCGAGCCGAATCACGGGCACGAAGTCTCACTACCAGCGTCAGCTGGCAGCAGCAGTGAAGCGGGCACGTTTTCTCGCATTGCTGCCTTATACCGATCGGCATTAGCCCGAACGGGGGGAATATTGTGCGCGGATTAGCTGCCTGGCTGGTGGCTAGCCCGAAGAACGCCGTATTGGCACTCGGCGCTTCGATGCTCTTGCCGTTGCTGCAGCCGCTCAGCAGCATCGTGTTGGTACTGCTGGTGCTGGCGCAAGGACCACGGATGGCTTTGTTTCAGGCGGCTCTGGCCGGCGGAATGCTGCTGCTGGTGTCGCTGTTGTTTGGTGTGCCACTGGTTCAGGTAGCGGTGTTGGTCGCGAGCACCTGGTTGCCCGTTTTCTTGCTGGCGTTGGTGCTTGCAAAGACGCAGTCTTTTACGCTGACGATGCAGGCATCCGCGATTTTGGCGGCCTCAGTCGCACTTGGACTGGGTTTGATGATCGACGACAGCGTGGCATTCTGGCAGCCGTTGCTCGCGATTTGGTCAGACATGTTGCAGCAGAGCGGTGCTGGTGCGAACGAGATCCTGAATATCAATTCAGAGGACTTCGCGAACCAGGTTACAGTGATGCTGGTGTTGTCAGGCTGGATGGTTTACACCCTGATCTTTATGTTGGGGTATTTGCTGTACGGGCAATTGATTGAGAAAACCGGCGTTTTTGGCCGGATTCGAGATTTGAATTTTGGCCGCGTTATCGCGTCCACTTTGGTGCTGCTGCTGGTGCTGTCTTTCGTCACCAGTTCGGTATTGCTACAGAACATCGCTTTCATTTTGCTCGCGATGTTCTGGCTGCAGGCCGTGGCACTTGTGCACTGGTTGCGCGCAGAGCGCGGCTTGCCGTTATTTGTGGTAATAGCTGCGTACGTGCTACCGCTGCTCAGTTCGTACGTCGCTATTGCGATGACGGTTTTTGGGTATCTGGATGCCTGGTTTGGAATAAGGCAGCTTGTTAAGAAAGCGTAAGGGTTTGAAAAATGAACGTTATTTTATTGGAAAGCGTTGAGAATCTCGGTGGCATTGGCGACATGGTCAAGGTTAAGCCGGGCTACGGTCGTAACTATCTATTGCCCAAGGGCAAAGCAGCATTGGCGACAGACGAGAACATCAAACAGATAGAAGCACGTCGTGCCGAGCTGGAAAACGCCGCAGCAGAAGAGCTGGGCAAGGCTACGGCACGTGCCGCGACTATCAAGGGTATGGAGCTCGTTATTGCGGCCAATGCTGGTAGCGAAGACAAGCTGTTTGGTTCGGTTGGCCCAGCCGACATAGCCGAAGCTTTCGCCGGCGTTCAGGTGGACGTCGAGCGCAGCGAAATTCGCATGCCAGACGGCCCAATCCATGAACTCGGTGAGTTCTCGATTGGCATCCATCTGCACAGCGAAGTAAATGTAGAAGTTCTCGTTCGCGTCGTACCGGCCGAATGAAAAATCGCCGGCTGAGAACGTCAGTCGGCTGTGTTACCTTTGTGGCAGGGATAATCTCTGGCAAAGGAATTCGTTAGATGGTCCGAGCTCTGGACGATGGGATGACAGATGGGGGTGCTGAGCAGCGCCTAAAAGTTCCGCCGAGCTCCATCGAAGCCGAACAATCGCTGATCGGCGGTCTCATGCTCGACGCGGCAGCATGGGACAAAGTCGCTGATGTCATCATCAGCGCGGATTTCTATCGCAAGGATCACCGTCTCATCTTCGAGGCCATCGCCAACCTTATCGAAGCTGGCAGCCCCTGCGATGTGGTCACGGTTTCCGAATATCTGGGCAATCGCAACGAACTGGACGACGCCGGAGGTCTTGAATACCTTGCAACGCTCGCCAACGAGACGGCGGGAGCGGCCAATGCTCGTGCTTATGCGAAAATTCTCCGCGAAAAATCGACGCTACGAGCATTGATTAATGCCGGCAACGAAATCAGCGGCAGCGCATTCACAACCGAAGGACGTACGGCGTCGCAGATCCTCGACGACGCAGAACGCCTTGTGTTTCAGATTGCTGAAAAAGGTGCGCGTGGCAAAGCAGGGTTCAAGTCCCTTAAACAAATTCTTCCGCAAGCTGTTGATCGCATCGATTTATTGCACCAGTCCGAGGGCGACATTACCGGTATTTCCACCGGCTATACTGAATTTGACAAGTTGACCGCCGGGTTACAGAAGGGCGACCTGATCATCATCGCTGGACGACCATCGATGGGTAAGACGACTCTTGCTATCAATATTGCCGAGAACGCAGCCATCGGTGCCAAAGTTCCTACTGCGATTTTTTCGATGGAAATGCCGTCGCAACAACTGGCGTTTCGCATGATTTCCTCGCTCGGTCGTGTGGATCAAACGCATCTGCGCACCGGAAACTTTCCGGACGAGGACTGGTCGCGTATCAACACGGCGGTGCAGTTGATGTCGGAGGCGCCGATATTCATAGACGACTCACCAAGTCTGTCGCCGACCGATATTCGGGCGCGGGCGCGGCGACTGCATCGCGAGCATAATCTCGGTCTGATTATTATCGACTACCTGCAGTTGATGCAGGTCGAAGGCAGCAAAGAAAATCGCGCTACCGAACTATCGGAAATTTCGCGATCGTTAAAAGCGCTGGCGAAAGAACTCGAAGTGCCCGTTATCGCCCTGTCGCAGCTCAATCGCAGCGTTGAGCAGCGTACCGACAAACGACCGGTCATGTCAGATCTGCGCGAATCCGGTGCGATCGAGCAGGATGCGGACTTGATTGTTTTTATCTATCGTGAAGAAGTCACTAACCCGGACACGCCGCGTAAGGGCCTGGCCGACATCGTGATTGCCAAGCAGCGTAACGGCCCCATAGGTGATTTTCCGCTGACTTTCGTGGGGCGCTACACGAAGTTCGAAAACTGGGTGCCCGATCGCTATGCGGAAGAGGGCTATCCGTGAGTTTTGGTGCCCGAGCGCTCATCCGGCTCGGTGCGTTGAAACACAATCTTGATGTCATTCGTTCGCTGGCCCCGGGGTCCCGGGTAATGGCCGTTATCAAAGCGAATGCCTATGGCCATGGCATGGTAGCCGTTGCCCAGCATCTGCCCGATGTCGATGCTTTCGCCGTGGCCCGCATTCACGAAGCAATCTGTCTCCGCGAAAACGGCATAACAGTGCCTATTGTGTTGCTCTCCGGCGCGCTGGACAGCGAAGAATTGCGAGCTGCGATGCAGTGGCAATTGGAATTGGTCGTACATTGTTCGGAGCAGATCGAGTTACTCGACTCAATTTCAGGCGGAGCGCTACCGGTTTGGCTCAAGTTCGATACCGGTATGAATCGCCTCGGATTTGCGCCTCGGGACGCCACTGATCTTCTGCAGCGACTCCATTCGATAGCTGGCGTCAGTGAGGTCCGCTTGATGACGCATCTATCGAGTGCAGACGAACTTGAGAATTCATCGACCGACGAACAATTGCGGTGCTTTCGCTCGATTGCCGAAAAATTCAGTGGGGCTGTCAGCATCGCCAACTCGCCGGGTATCCTGGGGTGGCCGTCGGTGGCCGTTCCGCAGCCGGGGTTTGCCGGCGAATGCTGGATTCGGCCAGGCATCGCGTTGTTCGGCATTTCCCCTTTTGCAGACAGGACGGGGCTGGATCTTGGTCTGCAGCCCGTGATGCAATTCGAGGCTCGGCTGATCGCGGTAAAGCCTCTGCCTAAAGGGGCTCGTGTTGGCTATCGAGGGACATATGAAAACGCAACGCCAACCACGCTCGGAATTATTTCCGCTGGCTACGGTGACGGCTATACCCGGCAATTCCGCGATGGCACACCGGTACTGATCAATGGTCGCCGGGTGCCGCTAGTTGGCAAGGTCTCAATGGATATGATTGCGGTCGATCTCGGGCCGTCTGGTACCGACGCGGTAGGCGACATTGCAACGCTGTGGGGCGATGGCCTGGCGGTTGAAGAAGTCGCCTCGTGGGCGAATGCAATTCCTTATGAACTGGTCTGCGGGATTATGAACCGCGAGGCAAGCGAAGTCGTCGACTAATTGCACGACAAAGAATAGTCGACAAAGATCAGCTGGCAAAGAATCCCATTTTCACACCGGCCAGCTGAACAACGTCATTGTCGCTGAGCTTACGTGCCTTCGGACCGATAGGTTTCCCATTGACCAGCGGGAAGTCGTCTTCTTTACCCGATTCCACGTGCACGATGTAGTAGCCTTCCTTACGACGTGTGATCGCTGCGACCTGTACACCAGGACGACCCAGGGTCGTCAGTGCCTTGGTTAGCTCCAATTCGCGGCCTGCGAACGCACCGCTCAACACCTGTAGCTTGGCAAGCGGCAGGGCGCTGGGGGCATTGGCTGCAGCGGACGTTTCGGTCAGGGCCACGGTTTCACCAAAGGATTCCTTCTTCGGCGTTTCTTCCAGAGCCTCGGCTTCTTCTGCATTGAGCTTTACGGAGGCGGCAGCGGCGGAATAATTTTGCTCAGGTTTTTCGTCACGAGCTGCCGCGGACTCAGCCATGGCTGCCTCGTCTGCTGCCTGCTCGGCTTTCGCCAACTGAGCGGCATTTTGTTGAGCCGACGGGATGACCATGGTTTTTTCGAACTCATCTTGGTCGGGATCGTTGAGTTGCTCGTCTGAGAACCGTATCTGGTGGTGCCCGATGGTCAGAACGTCGCCATCTTGCAAGGCGTGTTTCTTTATCAGCTTGCCATTGACGTAAGTGCCATTGGTGCTGTTCAAATCCTCAAGAAAAGAGTCGTTGAGAATATTGATGATCAAAGAGTGATGCCCACTGACAGCGGGGTTGTCGATGCGAACATCGTTATCCGGAAGACGACCAACGGTATAGCGTTCCTTGGTCATGTTGTATTCAGCCAGAACCTGATTGTCCAGGCTAAGAATTAACCGTGCCATGTTTTCTCGCTCTTACACGTCTGCATTCTTTACGAACGAAACAGGCCAGCAATCTTCGCAAGTAAAGACTTCTTCGCGGGGAAGGGTTCCTTTACCTGAGCAAGCATTACTGACACATTGTCTCGCCCTCCGTGGTCGTTGGCCAAGTCAACCAGCTGTTGACCAACTACGTCAAGACTAGCATTAAAAGTACTGATAGTTAAGTGAATGTCGTCATCCTCGACCATGTCCGGCAGGCCATCAGAACACAGCAAGTAGATGTCATCCGGAAGGACTTCGTACTCGTGAACTTCGACATCCACAGTCGCTTCAACGCCGAGAGCGCGCGTCACATAATTACGGTTTGTGGAGCGCTGCGCCTCTTCGGCGGAATAGAAACCGCGGTCGACCAGCTCCTGTAACAGCGAGTGGTCGAGCGTTACCTGTTCGAGTTCTCCGGCGCGCAATCGATAGGCCCTGGAGTCGCCGACATGGGCAATCGAAATCTTATTATCGTAAAACATGCAGGCAACGATGGTTGTGCCCATCCCCTCACAATCTGTTTTGCTTTGTGCAGTCTGGTAAATGATTTTGTTTGCCCGGTAGACTGCATCGCGAAGGACGATCGACTGGCGCATCAGGCCGCTGTGCGAATCAATATCGTCACGTCTCTCGCGGTTCGCGCCATCACTCGCCATCTCGGTGACGATTTGCACGGCGATGCCGCTGGCAATTTCACCGGCGTTATAACCGCCCATTCCATCGGCAAGGACCATCAGTCCGATTTCGCCGATAGAGCCGATCGCATCTTCGTTGTGTTCTCGAACACGTCCCGTGTCAGAAAGTTCTGCGAAATCGATTTTAGCGTTCAGGTTCATATACTGGATTCTTTATCGCTCATCAGGGTATCTAGGAAACTCTAGCGCAATTTCGAAGCGCAATAGCCATTTCGGCACCACAGGAAAAACGGTCTTCCGGGCGTTTGGCCAGTGCCTTTGCCAGTACGGCGTCGACGCTGGGCGGGATTCCCGCGCGCCGGCCCGACACCGGAGCCGGATCTTCGGTTGTTATTTTTGTCATCAGCACAGCGATGTTCGATGCTTTGAACGGCACCTCACCTACCAAGAGCTCGTATAGAGTAACACCAAGCGAAAATAAGTCCGAGAGTCCGGTCAGATCTTCTGCGCTTAGCTGCTCAGGCGACATATACATGGGCGTGCCAAGTACGATGCCGGTTTTGGTCTTGTTGTTATCTGTCATTCGGGCAACACCGAAATCGCTGATTTTCACTGATCCGTCTTTGGGATTGTAGAGAAGATTGGCTGGCTTGATATCGCGATGAATGACGCCCTGGTTGTGCGCATAGTCGAGTCCATCGGCGGTCGCTGCACAGAGTTCGAGGGCGCGCTTGGGCGCCAGTAACTTCTTCGGATCCGTGTAATGTTTGAGGGCTATTCCAGGCATGAATTCCATCGCGATATAGGCGAGACCTTTGTCCTCGCCCGCATCAAATACAGTAATGATATTGGGGTGCGTCAGGCGACCTGCAGATTCGGCTTCCCGGTAGAAACGCAGGCGGGCCTCTTTCAGCTCCTCGTCCTCGAATTCCTTTTCGATGGGGATCGCTTTGAGCGCCACCGCGCGATTGATACGTGGGTCTTTCGCGAGATAAACGGCTCCCATGGCGCCACGACCAATACGACGCTCGATGATATAACGCCCCATACGCTGCGGTGGGCCGCTAGGTTTCTTGGTAGTCGACGATCGATCGGCTATCGGACCGTGAGTACGCTTCATCCACTCCAGCACCGCGTCAGCACGTTCCTGCTTTGCCTGGTGCTCGAACGCCGAAGCCAGTTTGTACATTACGGCTGCGACCGTTTCGTCGGGGCTGCAGCGGCGAAATTCGGCGAATGCGGGTTCGAGACGTCCTGCGGACAGAAAATCGGAACCCTTTTTGAATGCGTCGCCTGAGGCTTTGCTGATATCGATCACTAGCCAACTACAGAGTAATGCAGCCCCGACGAATATCAGAATCGGGCGGCCGAGATCCATGCGCAACTGAAAACCGAGTAGCAGGACGGCTTCGATCAGCAGCAGCGAGATCACCACGGTTGCCGTGAGCATTGCGATCTCGCGCCGGTTTCGATCGGGCAAGAACAAGACTGCAACAATGGCCAACAAGGCGGGGATAAGCCACTTCATCGCCTGGATTCCGATGGGGGCGCTAATTGTGCGTTGGTTCTCTACGTCGGACAGAAGTGTCGCTACGATTTCGGAAACAGTGACGAGCTGGCCGGAGGGCAACACTGCTGCTGCGCCAACGAAAGCCGGGTCGGAGTCGACGAACACTGTGGCGCCGTAGAGCGGTCCTGTGTCGAATGTACCTGACAACAATTGCGTGGCGGTAATTCGAGGCAGTTCCACGTAATTCGAAAGAAAGATTGCGTCATCGGGGCTTGAGAGACGGTTTGCCATTCCGCCAATAGATGAGTTAAATGCGATGGCGAGCGGCAATGACGGCGAATAGACACCGTTATTCAGCTGCCACAAAGCAGACTGTCGCAGAACACGGTCGTTGTCGGGTCTGACCTGGACAAAACCGTGGTATTTGGCGACATCGGCGAAGCGGTGACGTGTTGGGACAAACACGGGAATCCGGGCACTCAAGAGTGCGGCCCAGCCCGGCAATTCGGCGTCCGCAGAGATTTCGGGCGGGCTGGCCAGGACTATTCGTTTGACGCTGTTGCTCTGCAGAACCTCGATGATGCGGCCGTATTGAGCCAGAATTTCCGGCCCTGAGGATCGTTGCGGATCGATGCTCACAATGAAGCCGTCGCTGAGTGCGGTGTTCGGGACGCTAGCGGCGATCTGATCAAAAACAACCCGATCTGCGGCAACGAACCATTGTGCCAATGGCCCATACACCAGCAGCATTAGAATGCTGACGAACGATAGCGCGATAAGCCGGTTACGTTTATGCTTGGATGCCGTGTTCAAAGTTGTTTATGTCCCTGTCTAGACGCAAAATTATAGGCAAATGCAAGCTTTCGTAATGAGATAGGGTTGGCACTTTTTATGTAATACGGACTCTGAAAGCGGTGCTATCATTGGTTTTCGTCTAGCACAGCAAATTTAACAATAATCCGGCCAAGGGTCGCGTCAGTCGCACGTGATTGAGTAAATAATTTTTATAAAACAACGTGTTATAAATTTCACGATGCTGAAAGATCGGCACTCGTGCGCTCAAACCGAGTGATTTGGCGGAGTTCAAGGGGCAAGAACCGTGGCAAAGGCAAAAATTGCCTATGTTTGTACCGAGTGCGGCGCCCACAGCGTCAAGTGGGCAGGGCAATGCCCGGAATGTGCGGCGTGGAACACCCTGGCCGGGACCACATTCTCGGCCACAAAGTCGCCCACAGGTGGCTCCCGCCAGGTCACGACGCTGGAAAACTTGCCTGCCGACGTCGACTATCGTCATGCAACAGGATTTGCCGAATTTGACCGGGTGCTTGGCGGTGGACTGGTACCGGGTGCTGTCGTCTTGCTCGGTGGTGATCCCGGCGTGGGCAAGTCGACTTTGCTGCAGCAGGTGGCGGCCAACCTGACACGGGAATTAACCGTCTGCTATGCCACCGGAGAAGAGTCGCTGCGTCAATTTGGACAACGTTCCCTGCGTCTGGGACTCGACGCGTCCGCGATGAACCTGCTTGCAGATACGTCACTGGAGAATGTTATTGCACAGACCGTGCAGTGCGGTGCGCGCGTGTTGGTCGTTGATTCGATTCAAACGATGGTGAGTGACAGTGTGCCATCTGCGCCAGGTTCGGTCGTGCAGCTACGCGAGAGCGTTGGCAAACTCGTGCAGTTTGCGAAACAACATGACGTCTCGGTATTCATAATTGGCCATGTCACGAAAGAGGGTGCAATAGCGGGGCCGCGAGTTGTAGAGCACATGGTCGATACGGTCTTGTATTTTGAGAGTGATCCAGCCAGCCGTTTCACCATGATTCGTGCGGTGAAAAATCGTTTCGGCGCGAGCAGTGAAATGGGTGTATTCGCGATGACGGAAACGGGATTTCGCGAGGTCAGCAACCCATCGGCTATTTTTCTGTCGCGTGAGTCCGTCGATAATCCTGGCAGCGTGGTGTCAGTCGCCTGGGAGGGCAGCAGACCGCTGCTGGTTGAAATTCAGGCGTTGGTTGCTGAAGGCAACCACAACTATCCGAAGCGATTGACTCAGGGCATTGATCAGAATCGACTGGCCTTGTTACTTGCTGTGCTGCAACGTCATGGTTCTCTTGCGCTAGGCAACGAAGACGTATTCATCAATGTCGTTGGCGGTCTGCGCATAAGTGAAACCGCGGTCGATCTGCCAACTGTGATGGCAATTGTTTCGAGCTACCGCGATCGGCCATGCAGTGAACGGCTGGTGTGCTTCGGTGAGATTGGCCTGGCTGGCGAAATCCGCCCTGTCCGTTTCGGGCCAGAGCGAATTGTTGCGGCTGCCAAACAAGGTTTTACCCGGGTCATCGTGCCCTTCGGCAATGTGCCGAAACGCAGCCCGGAAGGCATTGCGGTAGTGGGTGTCAGCAAATTAAGCGCGGCGCTGGAGGAGGCGTTCTAGCGCCTGGTATCTGACTCGTGGCCCGGCAGGCGCGGACCAATCCTTACGCTACGAATGCGAGTGTCGTCTGTCGCAACGATTTCGATCGGGTAACCGTTTACCTTGAGACAGGCCGTGGGCGGCGGAATTGTCTCGAGCAACTCAATGATCAGGCCGTTTAGCGTTTTCGGACCGTCCGTCGGCAGTTCCCAGTTCTGCGCACGATTCAGTTCACGAATATTCGCGGTCGCGTCAACGATGAATGCATCACCGTCCCTGACAACGTCGGATTCAGCATCGGCTGGATTCGTCGTAAATTCACCGACGATTTCCTCCAGTATGTCTTCGAGTGTCACAATTCCCTGGATATCACCATACTCGTCGACAACCAGCGCAATTCGTTCGCGGCGGCGTTGAAACTGAATTAGCTGAGTACTGAGAGGCGTTCCCTCTGGCACGAAATACGGTTCCGTCAAAAGTTGCGTCAGCGATTCCCTGCTACAGTCCTGTTGCGCGAGATTGGCGAGTCGGCGCAGATGCAGAATCCCGACCACTTTGTCTATGTTGCCGCGAAATACAGGTATGCGTGTGTGCTGACTGTCGGCGATAATTTTTGCGATATCCTCGCTTTCATCTTCCAGATCAATGCCGATAATTTCGTTGTGCGGCACCATTACGTCGTCAACCGTTACCTGTTCAAGATCGAGGATGCTGACAAGCATCTGACGATACCTTGTTGAAATTCTCGTACCGGCTTCATGCACGATGGTGCGCAATTCTTCGTGAGAGAGAGACTGAAGTTCGTTGTTACTGTCGCGAACGCCGAGTAAGAACAGAACGCCGTTTGAAGCCACGTTCGTTAGCCATACGATCGGGTAAGCAATTTTGAGCAGCGGGTAGTAAATGATCGCGGCCGGAAACGCGAGGCGTTCCGGATCCAGCGCTGCCAGGGTTTTTGGTGCTGTCTCCGCAAAGATCAGCACGGTCACCGTGAGAATCAAGGTGCCGAGCGCGACCGCCGGCTGCCCACCGATCTTGAATGCGATAACCGCAACCAACGCCGCGGCTGAGAAGTTAGCCAGGTTATTGCCGAGCAGGATGAGGCCGATGAGTCGGTCGGGGCGCTTCAACAGCCGTTCCGCCAGTTGCGCGCCGCGGTGACCCGTGCGTGCTTTATGGCGCAGACGGTATCGGTTGAGGCTCATAAGCGCCGTTTCCGAGCCTGAAAAAAACGCGGAAAGTAGCAGCAAGACAACAAGCAGGCCGAACAGGCCTGCCAGTGGTATGTCATCGCCCAAAAGCAGGGCACCTCACATCAACTAATACCGGATCAGTTCAACAGGCCTCTATAGAACTGTCAAGAACGGGTGTCTCACCCCCAACTTCGATGCAGGATCTCTTCCAGTACATATCGACTGCCAAAATAAGCCAGAAAGAGCAAGGCGAAGCCGCTTAAGTAAAGGCTTATGGCCCTCTTGCCACGCCAGCCTGCGAAAAAACGCCCGGCCAGCAGCGCGCCGAACACGATTAAAGCGAGCAACGACAGCACAGTCTTGTGTGCCAGATGTTGCGCGAAAAGATCGTCAACAAAGGTAGCGCCAGAAATTATTGCCAGTGCGAGACCGGCAAATCCGGCGGCCGTAATGCCAAAAAGCAAGCTTTCGGATGTTTCCAGCGGCGCGAATAACTGGTTGAAAGCCGAAATACGTCCAGCGCGCAGGCGTCGCTCGTGCACCAACGCGTATACGGCGACGATTGCCCCGACGGTGAGCAACCCGTAGGACAGCAATGAAATGAGCACGTGTGCTCTTGTCTGCCAGGCAAGGACAGTGAGCGAATCCGGTGCAACGCTGGCGCCGGTCATGGTTGCTGCCAGCGCCGCCAGAATAAGAAGACCGGCGCTCATTCCGCGTAACGTTGGTTCGATCGCCGCGATCAGCGCGATCAAGGCCAGCTCAAGCCCGATCATTGAAGCGGCATTACCGAGCGACAGGTTGAAGCCTGCGGTTGTCACGATAACTGTGATCAGACTAGTGCCGTGCAGCGCAATCCCGACGCTGACCATCAAGCTGCCTGTCACCAGAAGCGCGCGACTGTAAGTCGCAAAACGCGGCAACCGGCACATTACCAAAGCGCCAGCCGCTAACAGGTAAAGCCAAAAAAATGTGATTTCAGACACAGAAACCTGGCACGTAAGACCCTAACTTTGCATGCTATGGATCATCCCACACAGCGAAGATCAAGAGAACCCTCCTAATGCGAATTCGTGTTCTAGGTTGCAGCGGCGGAATCGGCGCGGGATCGCTTACATCCGCGATGCTGATTGACGACGATGTTCTCATCGATGCCGGAACAGGTATTAGCGATCTGGCGCTTGGCGAGCTTGATCCTATTCGTCACGTATTTCTGACGCACGCCCATCTTGATCATATCGCCGGTCTGCCGATGCTCGTTGATCGAATTTTTGACGAAAATTTCGAGCTGCCGCTGACTGTATATGCTCGCGAAGAGACGCTCAGGGCGTTACGAGATCATGTGTTCAATGGTGTAATCTGGCCGGACTTCTCGAAATTGCCGACTGCCGAAAATCCGATGCTGCGGTATCGCGTTTGCAGCCCTGGCGACACCGTTACTGTTGGTCATCGACATTTTTATGCTGTCGACGTAATGCATAGCGTTCCGTCGCTGGGTTATACCGTGCGAAATTCTGGCGGCGTCTTCGCAGTCAGTGGTGATACAAAGAGCAATGAGACGCTATGGCCAGTGCTTAATGCCTGTGATGATCTTCGTGTCCTCGTAATCGAGGTGTCCTTTCCCGATGAGATGGCAACGTTGGCTGCGAAAGCGGGTCATTACACACCGAAGACTATGACCGACGATCTGCAACGATTGCACCACAGCCCTGAAATCTGGTTGACGGGCATGAAGCCCGGCGAAGAAGACCGCATTTTCGAACAGGTAATGAATGCGGCGCCGGAGAAAAATATTCAAATGCTATCGCGCGGTACCGTGTTGAAAGTTTAGAATGCGCGGATGTTTGACAATCTTAGTAGTCGCCTGTCGGATGCAACGCGCGCACTAACAGGAAAAGGCCGGCTCACCGAAGCCAACATCAAAGACACGCTTCGCCAGGTGCGGCTCGCGTTGCTTGAGGCTGATGTTGCGTTGCCTGTTGTCAAGACCTTCATTGAACGCATTCGTGACCGTGCACTTGGTGAGGATATTGGCAAGGGTCTCTCCCCCGGCCAGGCGCTCATCAAAATTATTCACGCCGAGCTGGTGCGCATCCTGGGCAGTGAATCCGCATTGCTGGAATTCAATGCGCAGCCGCCGGTGGTCATAATGCTCGCCGGGCTGCAGGGCGCCGGCAAGACCACTACCGCTGCGAAACTTGCCAAGCGGCTGATCGACCGTGACAAGAAAAAGGTCATGCTCGTTAGCGTAGATGTGCACAGACCGGCGGCAATACTTCAGTTGCAGACTCTGGCTGGCGAGGTTGGGGCATTGCATTGTGATAGTGACGCCAGCGAGCAACCGGTACGCATAGTGAGTCGCGCGCTGGACGAGGCGCGCCGATCGCACGCGGACGTTCTCATTGTCGATACAGCAGGTCGTCTGCACGTCGACGCAGACATGATGCAGGAGATTGTTGCGATCCACGATGCGGCGCAGCCGCACGAGACATTGTTCGTGATCGATAGCATGGCGGGACAGGACGCCGTCAATGCAGCAACCGTTTTCGACCAGCGATTGCCGCTGACTGGCATCGTACTGACCAAGGCCGACGGCGATGCAAAGGGCGGCGTTGCGCTGTCCGTGCGCGAGGTCACCGGCAAGCCCATTTGCTTCATGGGTGTCGGCGAAAAAATCGACGCGCTGGAAGTGTTTCATCCGGATCGCATGGCGTCGCGTATTCTCGGCATGGGTGACGTGCTGACGCTGGTCGAGGAGATCGAGCAGAAGGTCGGCAAAGACAAGACCGAGAAACTCGCGAAGAAACTCAAAAAGGGCAAAGGGTTCGATTTGTCCGACTTAGCCGACCAGTTGCAACAGATGGTCAGTATGGGCGGCATCGCGTCAATCCTTGAGAAACTACCGTTGCCGGGTAACGTGAATCCAGCCGCGCTGCAGGAAACTGCCAATGAGCAGAAGATTCGACGCCAGATCGCGATAATCAATTCAATGACGCTTAAGGAACGTCGTTTTCCCAAGACCATTAACGGCTCCCGCAAGAAACGCATCGCAAAGGGGGCGGGGCAGCAGATTCAGGACGTCAATCGGCTCTTGAAGCAACATTTGCAAATGGAAAAGATGATGAAAAAAATGGCAAAAGGCGGCATGAAGAACCTCTTGCGCGGCATGCCTGGTGGCGGGATGCCGCCTGGATTACGGTAGTTTTCGCGGCGTTTTCGCCGGGAAACAGTGATCGCGCTCGCCGGGCTCGGCGGCCGCACTGTAACACTCTGAAAGTACTAACAATTTTAGCCGTCAAAACGCTTCACATTTGGCTGGAATCCCGTACAATGCGCCGTCTACTCGGGTCAGCCCGAGGCAAGGCGTGTCTGCCTCTTATGGAAATTTAAACGGAAAAGTAATGGTTAGTATTCGACTTTCGCGCGCTGGCGCGAAAAAGCGTCCCTTTTATCACCTGGTGGTCACCGACAGTCGTAATCGTCGGGACGGCCGGTACATCGAGCGTCTGGGTTTCTTCAATCCGCTGGGTAAGGAGCATGAAGAAAATCTCAGAATCGATCTCGAGCGAGTGGACTACTGGATTGGTGAGGGTGCGCAGCCGTCTGATCGCGTTGCGTCACTGCTCAAGAAGCACCGCAAGGCTGCGGCAAGCAAATAGTCAGTTGATGCCCGAGCCGGTGGTAATGGGTCGCATTGTTGGCCTGTTCGGAGTCCGGGGATGGGTCAAAGTGTTTTCATACACCGATCCGCGTGAAGCGGTATTGAATTATGAAGCTTGGCTGCTGGGTGAAAAAGGTAAATGGCAAGCGGCCGAGCTTGCCTCTGGGCAGCGTCACGGCAAGGCAGTCATTGCGCAGATTGTTGGCGTTGATGACCGGGAAAAGGCTGCCGAGCTCGTCGGTAAGGAGATTGCCGTACCGCGAGACGCGCTGCCTGAAACTGAGGACGGTCAGTATTACTGGATGGATCTCGTCGGGTCGCGGGTCATCCATCGTGATGGCACGGAATTGGGCAAGGTTCGATACATGCTCGAAACCGGTGCGAACGATGTCATGGTGGTTGCAGGCGAACAGGAACGGCTAATACCGTTCATACGGGACAAAGTAGTGATCAGCGTTGATATGGCGGAGAAAATTATCAACGTTGACTGGGAATGGGATTGACGCGATGCGCATCGGCGTCATTAGTCTTTTCCCGGAAATGGTTAGCACGATAGCCGAATATGGTGTGGTCGGTCGGGCCCAGCGACGCGAACTGATCGCGTTGCTCGTTGAGAACCCGCGCGATTTCACGGACGATGCGCACCGTACGGTGGATGACAGGCCGTATGGGGGCGGTCCTGGCATGGTGATGAAGTACGCGCCACTCGCTGCTGCTGTGCAGGCGGCTCGCGAGAAATTGCCACAAGGCTGTCCGCTCATATACTTGTCGCCGCAGGGCAAGGTGTTTGACCAGGCGATTGCAAGACGATTGGCCGAGCTGCCCGGAATGGTGTTGCTGGCAGGTCGGTACGAAGGCATTGACGAGCGGTTTATTGAATCGCAGGTCGATGAAGAATTATCGTTGGGTGATTTCGTGCTTTCAGGTGGCGAGATCGCAGCGATGGCGGTCATCGACGCAGTCGTCAGATTGTTGCCGGGTGTGTTGGGCGATGACGAATCGGCGGCGCAGGACTCGTTTATGGAGGGCTTGCTGGATTACCCGCACTACACGCGGCCAGAAAAGGTAGGGGACAACGAGGTACCGAAAGTGTTGTTGTCCGGTGATCATGCGCGAATCGAAAGATGGCGGCGTAAGCAGGCATTGGGGCGCAGCTTCTTGCGGCGGCCCGAGTTAATTGAAAAACTGGAATTGGATGACGAGCAGCAAGCGTTGCTCGACGAATTTTTGAAAGAACAAAGACTGAAAGAGCACAGACAATGAGCAAAATTATCGAAGCGATCGAGTCCGAGCAGATGGGCAAGGAAATACCCAAGTTCTCTCCGGGTGACACCGTTGTTGTACAGGTTCAGGTCAAGGAAGGCACTCGCGCGCGTTTGCAAGCGTTTGAAGGCGTTGTGATTGCCAAGAGGAATCGTGGCCTGAACTCGTCTTTCACTGTGCGCAAGATTTCGCACGGCGAAGGCGTGGAACGCGTGTTCCAGACTTACAGCCCGGTTGTTGATTCGATCACCGTGAAGCGTCGCGGTGACGTTCGCCGCGCCAAGTTGTACTACTTGCGTGGGCGCACCGGCAAGGCTGCGCGGATCAAAGAAAAGATCTGAAAATCATCAGGAAAACATCGCCTCGGTCACGTAAGTGTCCGGGGCGTTATTCGTTATAATACGGGTCAATCCGGGACACAGTGCTCGATTTTGGCACAAATCCTGAACCAACTGCCGCCATGAAGGTCCGTCGTCACATGAAGAGAGTATTCGCTATCTTTGCGATTGCGCTGTCACTTGGCGGCTGCGCGTCGATGATGTCATCGGCTGTAACAGGCCTGACCGCTAATCTTTCTGCCGCGATCCTCAATCAGGATGATCCCGAACTCGTCCGCATTGGTGCACCTTCATACCTGCTGTTACTCGACAGCTTCGTCGAGGGCAGCCCGGATAACCCGGAAATTCTCGCTGCGGCCGCTACCCTTTACGCGACTTATGGGGCGATCTTCGCCGAAGACGAGTTGCGTGCTGCCAAACTGACATCCCGGGCAAGGCGCTATAGTCTCAAAGCAATGTGCGAGACTTATGCCCCTGCCTGCGCCTGGCCGGATGCGTCCTATGACGAGTTTGTGGCGACACTCGATGGTGTCGGTGCAAGGCACGCAGATTTTCTTTATACCTACGGATTTGCGTCACTGGCGTTCCTCAAGGCGCACAGCTCCGACTGGAATTCGCTTGCAGAATTGCCACGGATTGAGGCACTTTTTACGCACTATCTCAATATAAGTGGCGACGCAGTTAACGGCAGTGTTTACACCTTTATGGGAATATTACTGACGTTTCGCCCGCCGGCTTTAGGCGGCGAGCCGGAAAGAGCTCGCGAGTTTTTCGAGAAGGCCATTGCGCTCACGGATGGCCACGACTTGAATGTCAAAGTCGAATTCGCGCGGGGCTACGCAAAATTGTTGTACGACCGAGAGTTGCACGACCGATTACTAAACGAGGTCATTGCAGCAGACCCCTATCAGGACGGTTTCATATTGACCAATGTTATGGCCCAGGAAGAGGCTGCTACATTGCTCGCTGAAGCGGATGACTATTTCTGAATACATATTCGGGCAACGGGAAGCTCGACATCAGGATACAAAAGCCATGACTACTCAATTGAAAACACGATTGCTTCTTACGTTATCTGCATTGCTGTTCAGCATGCCCGCGATGGCGCTCACGTTGAAAATCGCCACGGTAACGCCGGAAGGTTCGCAGTGGATGAAGGACATGCGCTCCAGCGCAAATGAGATAAAGGAGCGCACCGAGGGCCGCGTAAATATCAAGTATTACGGCGGTGGTATCAAAGGCGACGATGCCAAGGTACTGGCGCAGATTCGCATAGGGCAATTGCAGGGTGGGGCGTTTACACCGTCAGCGCTGGCGGCGATTTACCCTGATTTGAATATCTATGGTATGCCGCTGGTCTTCAATTCAGCAGAGGAAGCAGCGTACGTCAGGGGGCACCTCGACTCTCGTTTGCAACGGGGGCTCGAAGATGCCGGATTCGTAAATTTCGGTTTTGCGGCGGGCGGATTTGCCAACTTGACGTCAAACGAAGCCGTGATGTCACTTGCCGACATGAAAGGCAAGCGTGTCTGGGTTCCCGAGGGCGATGCGATGAGCCGCGCATCGATGCAGGCGCTGTCACTGATGCCGGTGACCCTGCCGTTGACGGACGTACTGACGGGCCTCCAGACCGGCCTGATCGATATCGTTGCTATTCCTCCGATCGTGGCGCTATTGATGCAGTGGCACACGAAGGTCAAGTTTGTCAGCGAGCTACCGTTGGTCTATACCTTTGGTTTCATGGCCATCGACAAGAGGGCGTTTGACAAAATCAGCACGCAAGACCAGGCCATCGTTCGTGAGGTAATGGGCGCAACTTACCGCAAATTCGACAAAGCCAATCTGGTTGACAACAAAGGCGCATTCGACGCACTCATCAAGAGCGGTATCGAGCTCATTGAGTTTGGAGCAGAGGAGTTTGCGGAGGTCCGCAGCGTGTTATTGAAGTCGAATCGGCAACTGGGTGAAAAGGGCGAGTTTTCGCTGACTCTTTACGATGAAATGATGCGCCATATAGAGGAATACCGCAGCGAACATATTGCTGCTGGCGAATAGGTGTGTACGCTGGAATTGCGACGCTGTTGGGGCGCCTCGACAAGGCTGGTCGAGCCATAGAAACGACTATGCTGGTCGGCCTGCTGTCGGCGATGATGTTACTCGCGGTCAGCCAGATCGTCTTGCGCGAGGTTTTCAATAGCAGCGGGATCGTATGGGCGGATGAGCTGATCAAGATCATCGTTCTTTGGCTGGCATTGGTGGGTTCAGTCGCTGCCTGTCGAGACAATCGCCATATACGCATTGACGCGTTGTCACACATACTGCCCGACAAGGCGATCCGAATGGTGCGGATTGGCGTTGACCTGTTCGCCGCAGCGGTGTGCGGAGTCATCGCCGTTCAAGCCTGGCGTTACTTGCAGATTGACATCGAGTATGAAGTGACGGTCATGGTCGATACGCCGGCCTGGATCGCGCACAGCATCATGCCGGTCGCGTTCGCGTTGATGAGTTATCGCTTCCTGATCTCGACGCTGCAGCAACTAATGGATTTCATTTCCGGTGCGTCTCAGGAGACACTGAAATGATCCTGTTCGGCGTCATTCTGGTGTTGCTGGCGGTATTCGGGGCGCCATTGTTTGCGGTCATCGCTGCCAGCGCGATGCTGGGTTTCTATGGCCAGGAATCCGACCTGATGATCATGGCGATTGAGATTCAGAGTATCGCGAGCATGCCATTTCTTTCCGCGATTCCACTGTTTACATTCGCCGGTTACTTGCTTAGCGAAAGCAACGCGCCAAAACGCCTGGTGCGATTGACTGGCGCGATGTTGGGCTGGGTACCCGGCGGGTTGGCACTTGTTTGCCTTGCCGCCTGCGCGTTTTTTACGGCTTTCACAGGCGCGTCAGGTGTCACGATTATTGCGTTAGGCGCAATCCTGTACCCGGCATTGAAGGAGGATGGTTACGACGATAAGTTCAATCTTGGTCTCGTAACGTCTGCCGGCAGTCTGGGCTTGTTATTTGCCCCCTCGTTGCCGCTGATTCTCTACGGTGTGATCGCGGAAGTCTCCATCGATGACCTGTTTCTCGCAGGCATCATGCCGGGCTTGTTGATGTTGGTGATGCTTGCCGGTTGGTGCTTGTGGGTGAATCGTCATATCCGCAAGCCACTGAGTTCGTTCTCGCTGCGGGAAGTCGGGACAGCGCTAAGGGAGTCCATGTGGGAGTTGCCCTTACCGATAGTCGTGCTCGGTGGAATCTATTCAGGTTTCTTTGCGGTTTCCGAAGCAGCCGCCGTCACCGCCCTTTACGTCCTGCTGATTGAAGTCGTTATTTTGCGTGAGATTCGCTGGCGGGATTTGCCGGGTATCATGCGATCATCGATGGTGTTGGTCGGTGGTATTCTCGTAATACTGGGCATGTCGGTCGCGTCGACGAGTTATATGATCGATGCGGAAATTCCGCAGCGCTTGCTCGAATTTGTTTCCACCATGGTGACCAGCCAGACGACATTCTTGATTCTCTTGTTGCTGTTCCTGCTCGTGCTCGGCGCCATCCTGGATATTTTTTCAGCGATCGTACTCGTGGTGCCGCTGATACTGCCGATCGCTGCCGGCTACGGCGTCAACGAAGTCCATCTGGGCATCGTTTTTCTGGCTGCGATGCAGCTAGGCTACCTGACTCCGCCAGTCGGACTGAATTTATTCATCGCGAGCTACAGATTTGAGAAGCCAATCATGCACGTTTACTCAGCGACGTTTCCATTCCTGATTATCCTGATGTTGTCGGTTATCCTCATAACATTCTTTCCTCAACTGTCGCTACTATTCCTGTCGGAATAAAAAGCCCCTGATCGAGAGCCATTTTGTTTCGCCGCTATTGCATTTGTCTAACAATCGTTTGCCTGTCATGCAGCGCCTACGCGTTGGACGACGTCGTGTTACCGCCCGGGTTTTCGATAGCGGTTTTTGCTGATGTCCCCAACGCACGCTCGCTGGCATTGGGCGACAACGGCACGGTATTCGTTTCCAATCGACGCGGGCATTCGATCTATGCTGTCGTGCCCGAGGGTGAATCGACACGTACCATAGAACTCATTGGCGGCCTGGATACACCAAACGGAATCGCGTTTCACGATGGCGATCTGTATGTTGCCGAGAAAAACAGGGTCATCCGTTACGCCGCTATCGAGAAAAATCTGACAAACGTTCCTGACGGCGAGGTACTCGATATCGATTTACCATCGGAAAGTCATCACGGCTGGCGTTACATATCGTTTGGTCCTGACGGCAAGCTCTACATCAGCATTGGCGCGCCATGTAATATCTGCGACGAAGATGGATTTGGTCAGATTGTGCGTATGAACGCGGATGGTTCCGACCGCGAAACGTTTGCATCGGGTATTCGCAATTCGGTGGGCTTTACGTGGCATCCGCAAACGCATGAGTTTTGGTTCACAGACAACGGGCGCGACATGCTTGGCGACGACCTGCCAGCGGACGAACTCAATCGCGCGCCGGTCGCCGGGCTTCATTTCGGCTATCCATACTGTCATGCAGGTGACATTCCTGACCCGCGCTACGGCAAGGACAGAAATTGTGGCGATTTCGTTGCGCCTGCGCAGAAACTGGGTCCACATGTTGCATCTCTGGGCATCAGGTTTTATACCGGTGGCATGTTTCCGGAGAAATACCACGAGCAGATATTCATTGCGGAACACGGTTCATGGAATCGTTCCAGGAAAATAGGCTATCGTGTATCACTGGTTCGACTTGAAGACGGTGTGCCTGTTTCCTACGAGCCGTTCGCAGAGGGTTGGTTGCAAAAGGAATCGGTTGCGGGACGACCCGTTGACTTGCTGGTACTTGACGACGGTTCAATGCTGGTAAGCGATGATTACGCGAACAAGATATATCGAATTAGCTATGCGGCACCAGCTGAATGAAGGTAAGTCAATATGAGTAGCAAAAACATTTTTGTGCGGATCTTATCCGCGATCTGGCGTGGTGTGGACGGCGTTCGCAAGGTGTTGCATTTGCTACTCCTGGTTATTTTGTTCCTTGTTTTTTTTGGCGCGATGTCAGGATCGGTGCCCGCGGTGCCACGGCATGCGGCGCTGCTCATTCAGCCTGTTGGTGCACTTGTGGACCAGCTCGATGGTGACCCATACGAACTTGCTTTAGCTGAAGTACTGGGCGAAGCGCCGCCACAGACGCTTGTCCAGGACGTGGTGGATGCGCTTGCATTTGCCAGCAACGATGACGGCATCAAAGCCGTTCACCTGGAACTGAGTGCCCTGGGTTCCGGCGGACTGAGCAAGTTGCGGCGGATAGCGGCCGCGCTCGATAACTTTAAAGAGTCTGGCAAAACGATCGTGGCGAGTGCTGATTACTACAGCCAGTCAGGATACTACCTGGCGGCGCACGCAGATGAGGTGTACATGAACCCCGAGGGCATCTTGTTTCTGCAAGGCTACGGTTCGTTTCGCAGCTATTTCAAGGAAACCATTGATTACTTACTCGTCGACTGGAACGTGTTTCGGGTTGGCACACACAAGTCATTCGTAGAGCCGTACACACGCATGGATATGTCACCGGAAGATCGGGAATCGAGATCGCGCCTGATCAACCAGTTCTGGAGCATGTATCAGGACGATGTTGAGTCGGCTCGTGGCCTGCCGGATGGCACTATCGACGACTTCACGCAGAACCTGGTCAAAAAAGTAGCAGCCGTTGGTGGCGATGTCGCGGTGGCGAGTGTGGAACTCGGATTGGTCGATCAGCTGACGACTCGCGCAGAGATTCGCAGTGTCCTCAAGGAATATGCTGGTGCGGACGCGCAGGACGATACGACGTACTCGTCCGTGGACATGCATGACTATCTCAAGCATGCGCGCTTGCTGCAAAGCTCCGGCGTGGCAGAGGAAAATGTTGCAGTGATCGTTGCGGTAGGCACCATTCTTGACGGTTCGCACTCGCCGGGAACCATCGGTGGTGATTCCACGGCGGCGTTGTTGCGCAGAGCGCTAAAGGACGATTCCGTGAAAGCCGTGGTGTTGCGTGTCGACAGTCCCGGCGGCAGCGTATTCGCGTCGGAAATCATTGCGCATGAGATTCTGACGCTGCAGGCGGCAGGCAAACCCGTCGTCGCCTCGATGAGTAGTGTTGCCGCATCGGGCGGTTACTGGATTTCAGTCGTCGCCGATAAAATCATGGCGAGCGAAGCGACAATAACGGGTTCGATCGGCGTATTCGCGATGTTGCCGACTTTCCAGCGATCGTTGCGGGCGGTCGGCATCGCAAGTGATGGTGTCGGGACGACACCATGGTCTGGGCAATTGCGCGCGGACCGTGCAATGTCGAGCGACGCCAAGCAGCTCATTCAGCTTATCGTTGATAATACTTACGACGATTTCATTTCAGGCGTAGCGGATCGTCGCGACATGGACAAGCATGCCGTGGACTTGATAAGTCAGGGTCAGGTCTGGACCGGTGCTGACGCGCTGGAGAACGGGCTCATCGACGAAATCGGCACGTTTGAAGACGCGATAAGCTCGGCCGCCGAACTGGCCGGACTCGAAGCAGGCGAGTACGGGCAAAAACTAATCGAGACTGAGCTTTCATCCAGCGAGCAGCTGGTTCTGGATTTCCTGGCACTCGCCCAAGGGCTCGGTATCGATCCGGCAAGCTTTGTCAGCAAACCGACGATTATCCAGTCGTTCGCAAATCAATTGCAGAAATTACTGTTCCAGGTGACTCAGTTCAACGATCCGAAAGGCGTTTACCTGCACTGCTTTTGTGAGTTCGAATAGCGTCTAAGACCGCACGCCACGATTGGCGAGCACGAGGTACACTGCTGCCGATATTCCTGAAGCGCCGAACAGCATGGTCATCACGACTATCTGGTACTTCGCCGCCACCAGCGGCGAAATTCCAGACAAGATCTGGCCCGTCATCATCCCGGGCAGAGATACGAGACCCACCGCGAACAACGAATTAGTGATTGGGATCAATGACGCCTGCAACGCGATTCGGCGTGCCTCGATATAAGGCGTTTTATTATCAATTTCGGATTGCAGCCTTTCGGCAGCAAGGCTGACGGTATTCATTGAACCGGCGAAAATCATTCCCGCCAGCGGCACCACGAAACGTGGGCTAAACCATGGCTGCACGTCGATAACGAACTGGCTCACCAGTGCGAGAGTCGGCAGGCTGCCAATGGATATCGCCACGAGTGAATTGAAATACATTTGTGGTTGCTTTTTCTGTAGCGGCCGAATCGCGATCCAGCTCGCGATGGTTATCATGACTGTCAGGACCGCAATGATGAATACAGGCCGATCTGTTTCGAAAATGTAAATCAGCACATAGCCGATTAGCAGCAACTGGACCAGCATCCGCAATGTGGCAATGATTGCGGTCTTGCCGTCCGCGGACCAGCGAAACAGGATTCCAATAACGACGGCCGCCGGCAGGACGGCGATGGCAAGTCCCTGCAACGAAATCGCTGTTAACGTCGTGCCCATTTCAAGTCCAGTGCAGGATTACTTTGCCCGATTGACCGGATTCCATGAGCTCGAACGCAGGCTGAAATTCGTCAATGTCGTAATGATGCGTGATGATCGCGTCAATGTTCAATCCGCTTTGCAACATGCTCGACATCTTGTACCAGGTCTCGAACATCTCCCGGCCATAAACGCCTTTTAATTCCAGACCTTTGAATATCACCTCGGTCCAGTCGATTGTCGTCTCGCTGGGCGGAATTCCGAGAATAGCGACCTTGCCACCGTGGTGCATCGTACGCAGCATGTCCCTGAATGCCTGCGGATTGCCGGACATCTCCATACCGACATCGAAGCCTTCCTCCATGCCCAGATCGCGCATCGTGTCGTCAATCGATTCCGTTTGCACGTTGAGTGCACGCGAGGCGCCCATTTTCCTGGCAAGATCCAACCGATAATCATTGATATCGGTAATGACGATATGCCGCGCACCCGCGTACCGGGCAATCGCCACGGCCATGATGCCAATCGGCCCGGCACCGGTAATGAGCACATCCTCGCCAACCAGGTCGAACGATAGCGCAGTGTGTGTCGCATTGCCCAATGGATCGAGTACCGACGCCAGGTCGTCGCTGATCGTGTCCGGCAGCTTGAAAACATTGAATGCCGGGACGGACAGGTATTCAGCAAATGCTCCTGCGCGGCTAACGCCAACGCCCTGCGTATTCATGCACAAGTGCCTGCGACCGGCGCGGCAATTGCGGCACACGCCACAGGTTATGTGGCCTTCTGCGGAGACGCGGTCGCCGACTTCCAGGCCGCGTACGTCCGTTCCCAGGTCAACGATTTTGCCGCTGAATTCATGGCCAACCGCGAGCGGTACCGGAATGGTCTTCTGCGCCCAGTCATCCCATTGAAAAATGTGAATATCAGTACCGCAAATAGCCGTACGGTGGATCTGAATCAGGACATCGTTGTGTCCGATCTGTGGGACTTCGATATCTTCCATCCAGATGCCGCGTTCGGCTTTGGCCTTGACGAGTGCTTTCATTCGACCTGTGTTCCTAATGAATAATTTTGAGTTCGCGGCCGACATCGGTAAATGCGTCGACCGCAGTGTCCAGTTGCGCCCGAGTCATTCCGGCAGACATTTGTGTTCTGATTCTGGCCTGGCCCTTTGCAACTACCGGGAATGAGAAGCCGACGACATAAACGCCACGCTGCAACATCATGTCAGCCATTTTGGATGCGAGCTTCGCGTCCCCCAGCATGACCGGAATAATCGGATGTTCGCCCGGTTTCAGGTCGAAACCACGCTCCGTCATTTCGGCGCGAAAGTATGCGGCGTTTTCGTGCAACTGATCTTGCAGTGTGTGATCGCGTTCGAGCAAATCGAGTACCGAAATGGACGTGGCGGCGATCATCGGCGCGACGGAATTGGAAAACAAATAGGGTCGTGAGCGTTGCCTGAGCCAGCCAACTATTTCCTTGCGCCCGGATGTATAGCCGCCGGATGCGCCGCCCAGGGCCTTTCCCAGCGTGCCCGTGATGATGTCGATGCGACCCATGACACCTCTGTATTCGTGGGTGCCGCGGCCGTTTTCGCCCAGGAAACCGGCGGCATGGCAGTCGTCAATCATAGTCAGAGCGCCGAATTCGTCGGCCAGATCGCAGATGCCGGTAAGGTTGGCGATAGTGCCATCCATTGAGAACACGCCGTCACTGACAATGAGTCGATTCCTGGCATTGGACGCGTCTTGTAATTGCGAGCGCAGAGCGTCCATATCATTGTTGGCGTAGCGGTAACGGCTGGCTTTGCACAGGCGAATGCCGTCGATGATGCTGGCATGGTTCAGTGCGTCACTGATGACGGCGTCGTCTGGCCCCAGCAGCGTTTCGAACAGTCCGCCGTTGGCATCGAAACAAGAGGGATAAAGAATCGTGTCTTCCGTGCCGAGGAAGGCACTGATGCGATGCTCCAATTCCTTGTGAATCGTCTGCGTACCACAGATAAAGCGCACCGACGCCATGCCATATCCATACTCGTCCAGAGCTTTGTGCGCCGCCGCAATGACTTCCGGGTGATTGGCGAGTCCCAGATAATTGTTGGCGCAAAGGTTCAGTACCTCAACCGTGTTGTCATTCGAGCGCACGCCGATGATGGCCTGCTGCGGCCCCGCGATCAGCCTCTCTGACTTGAAAAGTCCTTCAGCCTTGAGCGCCTCGGTCTGTTTTGCCAGCGATTCCATAAATGCAGTGGGCACGGATTTTCCCTCGGGATTTGACGGCCGCAGAGTATATATCGAATCCGCCCGAATACCGATGCCCGCGGCAACGCTAATACCCTATAATCGCCGGCCTTATGTTCGCAATTGATGTCGTCACGAGAATGGACATCGGAGATGTCGAATGAGCTTTGTTGACCAGCCAGCAGCCCGGGAAGGCAGAATCCCGCACATCGACGATCTGTATCTGACCGACGAGGAGACGCTGGTATGGGAACTGGCCAGTGCTGCGGATCCTGGCAGTGCAGGTGCCAGGAAAATTCAAGAAACGGCTGCGCAACTGGTGCGTGCGGTGCGTAAGAATTCGCAGGCTGATGGTGGCATCGAGGCTTTTCTGCAGCAGTATGACTTGTCCTCGGAGGAGGGCGTATTGCTCATGTGCATCGCAGAGGCGCTCCTGCGGATTCCCGATGCGGACACGGCCGACAAACTGATTGCCGACAAGGTCACCTCGGCGCGGTGGCAAGATCACCTGGGAGAAAGCGATTCGCTGTTCGTTAATGCCTCTACCTGGGGGCTGATGCTCACAGGCCAGTTACTGAAGATTGGCAGTGGCAGTAAACTTGACCCCATACAGATGATTCGGCGTCTCGCGACGCGTGCCGGCGAACCCGTGGTACGAACAGCCATGCGACAGGCCATGCGTATCATGGGGCACCAGTTCGTCATGGGGCGCACGATCGATGAGGCATTAATACGCTCAGTGAAAAAGCGCAACAGGCCGTATCGATACTCATTTGACATGTTGGGCGAAGCAGCGCTGACGGCGACGGATGCGACGCGTTATTTCGACAGCTACCTCGATGCAATCGTATCCATCGGAAATGGCCCGCATGAAGCGCCTGAGGATATCTTCTCCGCGCCGAGTATCTCGGTAAAACTCTCCGCACTGCACCCTCGATACGAGTTCACGCAAGAGGAGCGCGTGCTCGATGAACTGGTGCCGCGTGTAATGGAGTTGGCCAAACAGGCGAAGAAATCCGGAATTGCGCTTACGATCGACGCAGAGGAAGCAGATCGGCTGGAGTTGTCACTCGATATTTTCGCGGCCGTGTATCGCGATTCTGCACTGGACGGCTGGGACGGATTGGGCCTGGCCCTGCAGACGTATCAACGCCGTGCGCGTGATGTTGTGCGATTTCTCGAGCAGATTGCGGGTGATTGCGGGCGCAAAATTCCGGTGCGGCTTGTAAAGGGCGCGTACTGGGACACCGAGATCAAACTGGCGCAGGAGGGCGGGCTGGACAGCTACCCGGTATTCACGCGCAAGTTGCATACCGATGTATCGTATCTTGCATGCGCTCGACAGATGCTTGCAGCCGGCGACAAATTGTACCCGCAATTTGCGACGCACAATGCCCATACGCTGGCGAGTATCCTGCACTACGCAGGCTCTAACCGCGAATACGAATTCCAGCGTCTGCATGGAATGGGCGAAGAGCTCTACTCGGAAGTTGTCGATGCGGACAAATTCGGCCGACCGTGCCGGGTTTATGCTCCCGTCGGCAGCCACGAAGACTTGTTGCCGTATCTCGTGCGGCGCCTGCTCGAAAACGGCGCCAATACATCGTTCGTCAATCGCATCGTTGATGTCAAGGTCGACGTTCAGGAGATCGTTACGGACCCGGTGGCCGCAACCCTCAGCCATGACTGCCTGCCGCACCCGAAGATCCCGCAGCCGAGCGACTTATTCGAGCCGGAACGCGTGAATTCACGCGGAATCAATCTGCCTGACCGCAATATTCGTGTGCCCCTCATGTTGGCCATGGAGCAAGCTTCCGGCAAACAATATGCAGCTCAAGCGCTGATTGGCGGCAAGCCTGGTCATGGTGAAGCCGTTGCGTCAATAAATCCGGCGCAGACGTCGGAAACGGTTGGTACTTGCGAGCTGGCAACTGAAGAGCACGTGGAGGAGGCGCTGCATCGGGCGGTTGCCGCGCAGCCAAACTGGAATGCCACGCCGGCGAGCAAGCGTGCTGAAATCCTGAATAGGGCAGCAGATCTGTTCGAAGGCAATCGCGCTGAATTGCTGTCGCTTTGCATAAAGGAAGCCGGCAAGACATTGCCCGACGCGATCTCGGAATTGCGTGAGGCCGTTGATTTCCTGCGCTACTATGCGGCGCAAGCGAAATCACACTTCGGTAAGCCGACCGTGATGCCGGGACCGACGGGCGAACGCAACACGCACGGCTTGCGTGGTCGCGGCGTATTCGTTTGCATCAGTCCTTGGAATTTCCCGTTGGCGATATTTACCGGGCAGGTTGCCGCGGCCCTTGCCGCCGGTAACTCGGTTATTGCGAAACCTGCCGAGCAGACTCCTTTGGTCGCTTACCGGGCTGTGCAGCTGTTGCATGAGGCGGGTGTACCGGGTGACGTACTGCACTTTCTCCCTGGCGACGGTGCGAGAATTGGTGGACTGGCTGTTGCCGACCCCAGAATTGCAGGCGTGGCGTTTACAGGTTCGACTGAAACGGCCCGACTGATCAACAAGGCACTCGCAAATCGTGATGGACCGATTGCGACGTTTATCGCCGAAACGGGCGGCCAGAACGCGATGTTCGTCGATAGCTCTGCACTGCCTGAGCAAGTTGTACTCGACAGCATTTACTCGGCATTCAACAGTGCAGGGCAACGTTGTTCGGCATTACGATTGCTATGTCTCCAGGAAGAAATCGCACCTCGGGTCATGGAACTTCTTGTCGGACACATGGATGAGTTGTCTATTGGCGATCCTGCGTTGTTGTCAACTGATGTGGGTCCAGCTATTGACGATGCGGCCAGGGAACTATTGGCTGAACACGTAGAGCGTATGCAGGTTGATGCCAAAGTCGTTCATCGTTGCGAGCTTAATGCGGCGACGGGTGGCGGTACATTCTTTGCGCCGACATTGGTGGAAATTGACAGCCTCGATACATTGCGAAGAGAGGTATTCGGACCGGTACTGCATGTGTTGAGATACAAGAGCAAGGACCTGGCCGCGACTGTCGATGCAGTGAATGCGACGGGCTACGGTTTGACCATGGGTTTGCACAGCCGTATCGATTCGCGTGCCACCAAGCTGGCAGAAATGTCAGGTGCTGGCAATTTCTATATCAATCGCAACATGATCGGCGCGGTGGTTGGCGTACAACCCTTCGGCGGTCGCGGTTTGTCAGGTACGGGCCCGAAAGCCGGGGGGCCGCATTATGTGCCGCGATTTGGAACTGAGTATACTGTGAGCAACAACATCTCGGCGGTCGGCGGCAACGCAAGCCTGCTTTCACTGGGTACGGATTAATGGCTTCACCCACCACTTCGATCAGCATCTTCGATATTTTCAAAATCGGCATCGGGCCATCAAGCTCGCATACGGTTGGCCCCATGAAAGCGGCGAGGGCTTTCGTTTACAGCTTGCGCAATTTGACGGCCGAGGTTGGCTCGATCGAAGTCTCACTGCATGGATCGCTTGCGTGGACGGGTAAGGGCCATGGTACCGATTCTGCGGTTCTGCTCGGACTGTCCGGGCTGGAACCCGACACGATCGACCCGGATGGCGTAGACGAATTTCTGCGCACGCTACACAGGGATAAGCGCATCGATATTCCCGGAATCGGCATGCTGGACTTCGATCCGGAGTCACAGCTTGTGTTCGACTTCGAGAACGAATTGCCTCGCCACACGAACGGTATGCGGTTTATCGCCCGATCGGCCAGCGGCGATGAGTTGGTCAATGACAATTACTATTCGCTCGGCGGTGGCTTCATCGCTCGTAATAACGATCCGGAACCAGTCATGCAGGAAGGTGCAGCGCCGTTGCCGTTCACCAGTTGCGAATCGCTGCTGCAACAGGCGGTGGACAACAAGTTGACGATTGCCGAGCTCGTTTATCGCAACGAAGTATCATGGCGCGATGAGGATGAGGTCGATAGCCGCATCGCGGGTTTATGGAGCGCGATGGAGGCTTGCATCGAACGCGGATTGCACACAGAAGGCGTGCTGCCGGGCAAATTATCGGTGCTTCGACGTGCGGCGAAATTGCGTAAAAATCTGACCGCGCGTGGTGATACATCGGGACTGGATGCCATGGAGTGGGTCAACGCGTATGCGATTGCTGTTAACGAGGAAAACGCGTCAGGCGGGCGTGTTGTCACTTCTCCCACCAACGGTGCCGCCGGAATCATTCCGGCTGTCTTGAAGTACTACGTTCGTTTCGTTCCCGGGGCAGACGAGAAAGGCATTCGTACGTATATTCTGACGGCGGGTGCGGTCGGTATTCTTTATAAGATCAATGCGTCGATATCGGGTGCCGAGATGGGCTGCCAGGGCGAAGTGGGTGTTGCGTGTTCAATGGCAGCGGGCGGTCTTGCAGCCGTTCTGGGTGCCAGTAATGATCAGATCGAAGAGGCTGCTGAAATTGGCATGGAGCACAACCTGGGCCTGACGTGTGATCCTATAGGTGGGTTGGTGCAGATTCCGTGCATCGAGCGCAATGCGATGGGCTCGGTTAAGGCAATCAATGCTGCCAGACTCGCGATGCACGGCGATGGTACGCACAAAGTGTCATTGGACCAGGTCATCGAGACGATGCGCCAGACGGGCCTCGACATGTCAACTCATTACAAAGAAACGTCGCGCGGCGGCCTCGCCGTGAACGTTCCGGAGTGTTAGCTCAACGCAAGGGAAGCTCTATGCACCGCGTTTCGGATAATCGTGTACCAGCAATTCCGTTGCAGGTTGGTCATGGAGACTCCAGTCGTCTCGATCGATTTGCACTGAGACGACACCAGCGGTTTGCAGGTTGTCAGTGAGACCTGGCGACAGGAAATTCGCGAAGTGTGTCAACCCGGGGTTGTGGCCTACCACCAGCAAGCTGTTGAAGCCATCGTCCTGGTCAACGACAACGTCCAGTAAGTCATCGAGCGAGGCCAGATACAATTTGTTTTCGCGTTGCAGAAACTCGGTCGGGTAGCTTATTTTCGCTGCGATCAGCCGCGCTGTCGTCCACGCGCGGGCCGCGGGACTACTGATGATCAGTGACGGTCGGATACCGTGATCTCTTATGCGCTCTCCCATCATCGGCGCGTCATGTTTGCCGCGTTGATTGAGAGGCCGTTCGCCGTCGCTGAGGCTGGAGTCCTTCCAACTGGACTTCGCGTGCCTAACTAACGTTAATATTTTCATAAAGTTAACGCTGTTATATAAGAAATTACATCAAACCTGTCTGTAAACGGGCCTCGTCCGACATCATGGTAGCGTTCCACGGCGGATCAAACACGAGCTCTACGCTAACGTCGGCAATCGTCGGGATGATGGCGACTTTTTCGCGGGCGTCGGCGACAAGAATTTCGCCCATGCCGCAGCCAGGTGCGGTCAATGTCATGTCGATGCTGACTGAACGTTGGCCATTGCCCAGGGCGGTCACGTCGCATCGGTACACAAGGCCCAGATTCACGATGTCCACCGGAATTTCAGGGTCGTAGCAGGTTTTCAGTTGCTCCCAGATAAGCGCTTCAATGTCGGCGTCAGTGGCGTTGTCGGGAACGCTGGGTACTGCTTCGGGTTCTTTGCCAATTGCGTCCGCATCGAATCCTGAAATGCGGAACAAGTTGCCCTCTACATAGACGGTAAAGCTGCCGCCAAGCGATTGGGTGATGAAACCGCTCGTGCCTTCGCGCAAGGTCAGTTCATCGCCCGCCGGAATTATCACTGCAGTGACATCGCGCGCGAGCGTAAAGGGTTCATTTGAATGACCAAACATCGTCGTCTCTATTCCGTTGTGGCTGTAGTGTTTTGGCTGCTGAGCGCGGCGTGCAATGCGTGCCAGGCCAGCGTCGCGCACTTGACGCGCATCGGGTATTTGCGCACACCGTCAAGTGCATAAAGTTTTTCATTTTTGATGACTGCAGATCCGTGAGTCAGTCGTGTCGTTACCGATTCAATGACAGCTTCAGCCTCTGTCACCGTCAAGCTGGCGACGGTTTCCGTCAGCAAAGAGGCAGAGGCCACTGAAATTGCGCATCCGGAGCCTTCAAAACAGATCTCGTGCACACGTTCGTCAGCGTCGATCTTCAAATACAGTTTCAACTTGTCACCGCATAGAGGATTGATTCCTTCAGCGGCATGAGTCGGGTTGTTGAGGCGGCCGAAATTGCGCGGGCTGCGAGCGTGGTCGAGTATCAGTTCCCGATACAGGTCCTGAAGCTCTGCGTCTTGTGTTACGTCGTGCGTCACCCGAATATCCGCCGTGCCTTCTCAAGCGCCTCGGTGAGGCGGTCGATGTCGGCGCTGTTGTTGTACAGTGCCAACGATGCGCGGGCCGTTCCCGGCAGGCCGAGACGCTCCATGACTGGCATAGCGCAGTGGTGCCCGGTGCGTATGGCGACGCCCTGTTGATCGAGTATCGTGCCGAGATCGTGTGGGTGTATGTCGTTCAGCATGAATGACTGCACGCTGGCCTGATTTTCGGCTGTGCCGATAAGCCGGATGCCATCAATCTTGCCGAGTTCGCTGACCATGTAGTCGTGCAATGCCGTCTCATGGTCATGAATGTCCTGCATGCCAATAGCCTGCAGGTAGTCGACCGCGGCGCCATGGCCGATGACGCCGGAAATATTGGGTGTCCCCGCCTCAAATTTGTGGGGCAATTCGTTGAAAATGGTGCCGTCAAAGCTGACTTCCAGGATCATATCGCCGCCGCCTTGATACGGCGGCATCTCCTCGAGTAACGCCTCCCGACCGAAAAGCACGCCGCTGCCGGTGGGGCCAAACATCTTGTGGGCGGAAAACGCGTAGAAATCGCAGCCGAGTTCCTGCACGTCCACGCGCAAATGCGGCACGCCCTGTGCGCCGTCCACCAACACAGGAATGTCGTGTTGATGTGCCTGCTCAATGATCTGCCGCAGCGGATTTATCGTGCCGAGAGCGTTTGAAACGTGGCCGATGGCCAGCAACCTGACTTTCCCTTGCATCATTTCGAACAACGCTTCCAACTCGATCTGACCGGCATCGTCTATGGGTGCAACGACTAATTCAGCGCCGGTTTGCTCACATACGATCTGCCACGGGACGATATTCGAGTGATGCTCAAGATGCGTAATAAGAATCTGATCGCCGGGCCCAAACCGGGGACGGCAAAAACTTTGTGCGACGAGGTTTATGGCTTCCGTTGTGCCGCTGGTCAGCACTATTTCCGTACGGCTTGTTGCATTGACGAATTTGCATAATTTGTCACGCGCACCTTCGTAAGCGTCGGTTGCCCGGCCACTGAGCGTGTGTACGCCGCGGTGCACGTTGGCATGGTCCTCGCGCTGATAGCGCGCGACGGTGTCAATGACGACCGTTGGTTGTTGTGCGGAAGCCGCGCTGTCGAGGTAAGTCAACGGATGCCCATTGACTGATTGTTTCAGAGCAGGAAAGTCATTGCGGCAGTTCGCAATTGCGGTGCCAAAGTCTGATGATTGCTGCGGCCGATTCATAGCGCGACGTCCTGGACCAGGTCCGCAAGACGAGACTCAACCATTGTAGCTATGGCGTCTCTCGCGGCGGCAACCGGTGCCCGATCGACTATGTCGACGGCGAATGCGTGTGTGAGAATCTCTGTTGCGCGACGCTTATCGAGTCCGCGCGTGCGCAGGTAGAACAGCGCGGCTGCATCCAGTTGCCCGACGGTCGTACCGTGGCTGCACTTGACGTCATCGGCGTATATTTCGAGCTCCGGTTTGGTGTCTATTTCGGCTTTGTCTGACAACAGCAGGTTGTGATTGGCCTGACTGGCATCTGTGCCGTTTGCGCCTTTGTGCACGATGGCTTTGCCGTTCCATACACAGCGGCAGTTGCCGTTCAATATGCCGCGGTACTCCTGCGATGAAGTCGTTGGCCCAACACGGTGGTCTACCTTGGTGTGGTTATCGATATGCTGGCCATCGCCGGCGATGTACAGACCGCTGAAAATAACGTCGGCGCCAGGCTCACTCATGTCTATGTCGACGTCATTACGGATGAGACCACCACCCATGTCGTAACTGGCCATGCGCAACTTGCTGTCCGCGTCCAACGTTGCCGATATCCGGCCTGTTTGCACATGAGACCTGGCGCGTTTCTGAATGCGCACGTAGTTCGTGCTCGCGCTCCGACCAATATGCAGTGTCACGATCGAATTCGCGTAGTGGTTGCCGTCACCAACAGACGCCTGGTATTCAATAATCTCTGCATCGCAACCCGGAGCCACATCGATCTCAATGCTTGCCTGGGAAACGCCATCCTCCTCGTCCGCGCTGTCGATTATCAGCAGGCCCAGCGGCTTTTCTGTAGCGGCTGACAACTGAATTCGCAGTCCGTCGCGTAAAAGAGCTGCATTCAGGTTGGCGAGCGGTCGGTTCATGTCGAACGGAGTGGGGCGTTCGCTAAAGCGTGAAAACTCCAGCCCGTTAATGCTTGTTGTTCGAGAGTCGTCGATGCGACCATTGGCGATGACCAGCCAGTTGGCATCTATAGTCGCGGTTATTGCGGCGATGGCCGCATCCATATCCCCGCCGACATCCAGCCGGGCCCCGGCAGCCAACCAGCGATTGCTGATGTCGATGGCGGGACCGAGGTCAGTGTATTTCCAGTCCTCATTGCGCACCGTAGGCAAGCCATGTTCGTCAAGATGAGCCAGAGCGGCCTCGCGCATCGGCGTGAGTGCATCATCGGGCAGTTGCAGGACTGCGTCTCTGACTCCAGCGATGGAAAGTAGCTGCTGCTTCATGCGCTTGCGGCCTCACGAACCCAGTCATAGCCTTTGTCTTCCAGTTCCAGCGCCAGGGACTTGTCACCGGAGCGCACGATTCGTCCCTCTGACAATACATGTACGAAATCAGGCTGCACGTAATCGAGCAGGCGTTGGTAGTGCGTGATGAGTACGATCGCCCGGTCCGGGCTGCGTAAAGTATTGATGCCCTTGGCGACCGCCTTGAGCGCATCAATGTCGAGTCCTGAATCGGTTTCGTCGAGAATGGCCAGGCTGGGCTCGAGCATCGTCATCTGCAGGACTTCATTGCGCTTCTTCTCGCCGCCGGAGAAGCCTTCGTTGATGCCGCGATTCAGAAGCTTGGGGTCCATGCCCAACGCGGCCATCTTTTCGCGGGCAAGCTTGAGGAATTCGAATGCGTCGACTTCACCTTGACCGTTGTGCCGGCGCTTGGCGTTGACCGCGGCTTTCAAAAGATATGCATTGTTCACGCCCGGGATTTCGACGGGGTACTGAAAACCCAGAAAAACTCCCTCGCGGGCGCGCTCCTCGGGTTCGAGATCCAGCAGATTCTTCCCGTTATAGGTCACCGTGCCGTCGGTGACAACGTAGTCGTCGTGTCCTGCGATAACCAGTGCGAGTGTGCTCTTGCCAGAGCCGTTCGGCCCCATGATGGCGTGCACTTCGCCTGCTTGCACCGACAGCGTTAGCCCGCGAAGAATTTCGGTATCACCAATACGGGTTTTCAGATTTTTGATTTCAAGCATTTCTATTTCCGGGTGAATAATTAACCAACTGCACCTTCAAGGCTGACGTTTAACAAAGCCTGTGCTTCTACAGCAAACTCCATCGGTAGTTCCTTGAAGACTTCCTTGCAGAAGCCGTTGACGATCATGTTTACGGCATCCTCCTCTGAGAGGCCGCGTTGTCGACAGTAGAACAATTGATCTGCAGAGATTTTTGACGTCGTTGCTTCGTGCTCGACTTTGGCCGACGGGTTCTTGATTTCCATGTATGGAAAGGTATGCGCGCCGCACTCGCTGCCGATTAACAGGGAATCGCATTGCGTATGGTTCCGTGCGCCGTGCGCCTGCGGCATGATGCGCACGAGCCCACGATAGACATTCTGTGCCTTCCCCGCGGAAATTCCTTTCGAAACGATTGTGCTGCGGGTATTCGGGCCGATGTGGATCATCTTGGTGCCCGTATCTGCCTGCTGCATGTTGTTTACAACTGCTACCGAGTAAAATTCGCCGACGGAATTTGCACCGCGCAGGATACAACTCGGGTATTTCCAGGTAATTGCAGATCCTGTTTCCACCTGGGTCCAGGAGATCTTCGAATTCGCACCGCGGCAGTCGCCGCGCTTCGTGACGAAGTTGTAGATGCCGCCGACGCCGTTCTCGTCTCCCGGATACCAGTTCTGCACGGTCGAATACTTTATCTCTGCGTCTTCGAGCGCCACGAGTTCCACAACTGCGGCATGCAGCTGGTTCTCATCGCGCATCGGTGCTGTACAACCTTCGAGATAGCTGACGTGACTGCCTTCGTCGGCAATGATCAGGGTGCGTTCGAATTGCCCGGTGTTGGCTGCATTGATACGGAAATACGTCGACAGCTCCATTGGGCAGCGCACGCCTTTCGGTATGTAGACGAAAGATCCGTCACTGAATACGGCCGAATTCAGCGCTGCATAGAAGTTGTCGCGACGGGGAACAACACTGCCAAGATACTTTTTTATCAGTTCCGGGTGTTCGCGTACAGCCTCCGAAAAGGGACAAAAAATTACGCCGGCCTCGTATAACTTCTCTTTGAATGTCGTGGCCACAGAAACGCTATCGAAAACGGCGTCAACCGCGACGCCGGCAAGCCGCGCACGTTCATGCAACGGAATACCGAGCTTCTCATAGGTCTCCAGAAGTTTCGGGTCCACTTCATCGAGACTCTTTGGTCGGTCGTCGTCCGACTTAGGCGCCGCGAAATAGGAGATCTCATTAAATTTAATTTGCGGGTAGTGCACGTGAGCCCACGTTGGTTCCCGCATCTCCAGCCACTGGCGGTACGCTTGCAGTCGCCACTCGAGCATGAATTTGGGTTCATTCTTGCGTGCCGAAATCGCACGCACGACGCCTTCATCGAGACCGGGCGGAAAAGTTTCGGTCTCGATGTCCGTTACGAAGCCGTGTTCATAGCGTCGGTTGACGAGGCTTTCCATGTTTTCAGAGGCCATTGCTTCAGTCCTTCCTCAAATTGCTTTCATTTTCAACGGTGATTGGCATGCCGGCGAAGCGGAAGCGCGGCACCGGGCTGTTGTTGCGCAGTAAATTGGTGAGGCTTATGTCATCAAGCGCGCGCCGCATCGCGATGTTGATGCGCCGCCAGGCTCCCCCCACGATGCAAACGCCTTCGTGCTCACAATGGCTGTTGCTGGAGCTGCACTCGGTGATGGCGACCGGGCCTTCAAGCGCATCGATGACGTCCGCCGCACTGATGTCGTCCGGGTTGCGGGACAGCTTGTAGCCGCCGCTGGCGCCACGCGTGGAGATAACGAGCCCAGATCGGGCCAGTGATTTAAGCAGTTTGCTAACCGTCGGCTGTGCCAGACCCGTGACCGTCGCTACGTCTGCTGCACTGCATACGCAGCCGTCATGCGCTGCCAGGTGGGCGAGCACAACGGTCCCGTAATCGGTGAGTTTGGTGATTCTTAACAAGGCCAGCTCCCGGTGCGAACGAATAAAGGACCATTTTAGTCCTATTTATGCTCCGAGGCTATACCAATGGCCTTTTTTGCTATGCTACGCCGTCCTGATTGGCTGGAGAAGACCCGCATGAACCGTAACGAGTTGAACGCCGTCGCCCTGGCGATGGTCGGCAATGGCAAGGGCATCCTGGCCGCGGACGAGAGTACACCGACGATCGGCAAGCGTTTCGCTACGATTAACACCGAATCCACAGAAGCCTCTCGCCAGCGCTACCGCGAGATGCTGTTCACAACGCCGGGCATCGCCGATTACATCGGTGGAGTCATCTTGTTTGACGAGACGCTGCGGCAATCCACCTCTGACGGCGTGCCGTTCGCAAAATACCTGGATGATCTCGGCATAATTCCGGGTATCAAGGTCGACACGGGCGCGAAGCCGCTGGCCGGTTTCCCGGGTGAAACCGTTACCGAAGGCCTTGACGGTTTGCGCGATCGCCTTACGGAATATTACGAACTCGGTGCGCGTTTCGCGAAGTGGCGTGCCGTGATCAATATCGGCGCGGATATTCCGTCGGACTTCTGCATGCAGGCGAATGGTCGTGCTTTGGCGCGCTACGCCGCGCTTTGCCAGGAAGCGAATATTGTGCCGATAGTGGAGCCGGAAGTTCTAATGGACGGTGATCACAGCATAGCGCGTTGCGAAGAGGTAACAGATGCGGCGCTGGATGCATTATTCTCAGCGCTTGCAGAGCACAAGGTTGTTCTCGAGGGCATTATCCTGAAGCCGAATATGGTTATTTCGGGTAGCGTTGCTGCAGATCGTGCAGGTCCGGCCGAAGTCGCCGCAGCGACATTACGCTGTCTGCAAGCGCATGTACCGGCGAACGTACCGGGCATAGCGTTCCTGTCGGGTGGCCAGACCGCCGAGGAGGCGACGGAGCACCTCGATATCATGAACAAGACGGGTGATCTGCCTTGGGAACTGTCTTTCTCTTATGGTCGTGCATTGCAGGCGCCGGCCCTGGACGCCTGGCAGGGTCAGGAAGATAACTTTGCGGCAGGGCAGGCTGCATTGTTCAAGCGTGCGAAATTCAACAGTCTTGCGCACGCCGGTAGTTTCGACACGGCAATGGAGTCCGCAACCGTGTAACGGTGCGACTTGGTGGTGAGCGGCGATTCGGAAAATCTGATTGAGATACGCGACCTGAATTACTCACGCGGTGCTCGCGTGATATTCAAGGGTCTCAATCTGACCATTAAGCGTGGTCAGATAACTGCGATCATGGGGCCCAGTGGTACTGGCAAGACCACGCTATTACGACTCATCACGCGCCAGTTGATTCCACACCGAGGCACAATTCTTATTGACGGCGTGAATATAGCCTCGCTGAATCTCACGCAGCTGTATAAGATGCGGCGACGTTTCGGCATGCTATTTCAGAACGGCGCGCTGCTCACGGACCTGAACGTCTTTGAAAACGTCGCGTTTCCTCTGCGCGAGCATACAGAGCTTACCAATCGACTGATTCGTCATGTCGTGCTGACAAAATTGCATGCCGTAGGCCTGCGCGGCGCTGCGGACATGGTGCCCTCAGAATTGTCCGGCGGAATGGCGCGCCGCGTCGCCCTGGCACGTGCCATGGTCATGGATCCGGACATCTTGATCTACGACGAGCCCTTCGTTGGGCTTGACCCAATTTCGATGGGTGTCATCGTGCGGCTGGTGCGGCGCATGAATGATGCACTGGGAATTACAAGCATTGTTGTGAGTCACGATGTTGCCGAAGTTTCGACGGTCGCCGACTGTAGTTACCTGATTTCCGGTGGCAAGGTGGCGGCATCGGGCAGCCCCGATGAATTGCGAACAACCAAATCAAAACTCGTGCAGCAATTTATGCACGGCATGGCTGACGGTCCGGTCGCGTTTCATTATGACGCACCGGATTACGCCGAGCAGCTGTTGGGTCGGGACTCCGAATGAGGGCGCTGGTTCGCGAAATATACATCTCCATCTTCGAGTTTGTTCGCACTTTCGGTGCATTTCAGCTGTTTTTCCTGCGTTTGCTCATGCATTCGCCCACCCTGATCGTGCGCCGGCCCGGGCTGGTCATCAAACAGATCTACAACACAGGCGCGTTGTCGCTGGTCATCATCATGGTCTGCGGATTCTTCGTCGGTGGTGTATTAGGGCTGCAAGCTTATGCCAACCTCGCCAAATTCAATGCCGAGGATTCGACCGGCACCGTAGTTGCGCTGGCGCTGATTAAGGAGCTGGGCCCGGTGATCACGGCGTTGCTGTTCGCAGGACGCGCCGGTACTGCACTGTCGTCCGAAATTGGCCTGATGAAAGCGACGGATCAGCTTTCGGCTATGGAAATGATGGCAATCAATCCAGTCCGTCGTGTGCTGGTTCCCCGGTTTCTCGGTGGAGTCATTGCAATGCCAATGCTGGTCGCAATATTCAGTTGTGTTGGCCTGTTCGGCGCACATGTCGTCGTTGTGGAACTCTTGGACGTCGACGTTGGCGCATTCTGGCAGCAAATGCGCTATTCGATTGAGTTGATCGATATCTATGAGGGCATTTACAAGAGTATCGCTTTCGGTATCGTCATAAGCCTGCTTGCTGTGTGGGAAGGGTACAATGCCATACCCACCGCCGAAGGTGTCGGAAGGGCGACGACGAGAACCGTGGTTATATCGGCGATAGCGGTGCTGATTCTGGACTTCATGATTACAGCGGTGATGCTGTGAGGAAATTGTATGCAACAAACACGATCAGTTGAGATTGGTACAGGCTTGTTTGTCCTGCTCGGCATGTCTGCGTTATTTTTTCTCACCACACAAACGACTGGCGGGGGCAATTTTTCGGCGGCGGAGACCTACGAGGTCGAAGCTCGATTCGGCAATGTTGGGAGCTTGAAGAGCAGGGCGCCAGTCGCGATGTCAGGTGTCACCATAGGTCGCGTTACCAGTGTCGTTTTTGATCCTGATACCCTCGAGGCCAAAGTGGTTTTTGTGATTGATAGCCAGTATGACCGGATTCCCGATGACTCGGACGCGAGTATTCTGACGTCCGGGTTGCTCGGCAGCCAGTACATAGGATTGCAGGCGGGCGGCTCGGATATCTATCTCGAAGATGGCAGTGAAATCCTGTTTACGCAGTCAGCGATTATCCTTGAAAACCTCATCGGTAAGTTCCTCGTAAATTCCGGATCGAGTAACATTGACTAAGTCGCTCATTCTCGCGATCCTGCTTGCGGCAGGTTTGTCGTCAGGCTCATTCGCCGCAGACGAAACGCCAAATGAGGTGGTGGAGAGTGCTGTTGCGCTGTTTGCCGCAGGTCTCGACGGCCGCAGAGATGAACTTGCCGCAGATCGAGCGGCATTGTATGAACTCATTGACGAGATTCTGATGCCGCGCTTCGACCGCAAGTTCGCCGCACAGGCGGTACTGGCAAAGCACTGGCGCGATGCGAGCGAGAGCCAACGCGAGCGTTTCATCGAGGCCTTTTACCAGGCGTTATTGCGCCGTTACGCTGATGGCTTGTTGCAGTTCGAGTCGGACAAAGTCAAAGTCCTGCCGTACCGCGGCGATGCCTCGAAATCGCGCACAAAAGTTCGCAGCACGGTGCAATTGGAAAATGGCAGCAAAGTAGCCGTTGATTACGATCTGGTGAAGCGCGAATCGGGATGGCTGCTGTTTAATGTTTCTATTGAGGGTATTTCTTATGTGCGCAATTTTCGGGCTGAAATAGACTCGGAAATTCGCAGCTCCAGTCTCGATGCGGTTATCCAGCGACTCGAGCGCGAGGCCGGGATCTCGAACGATGAGTGATTTCACACTGGAAGATCTCGGTGACGGGCGATTCGCACTGAGTGGCGAGATGTCATTCGATACTGCCGAGCGCATTCTCAAGGCCAGCGAGAAACCCTTTGCAGAGCACACCAGTCTTGAAATCGATTTGTCCGGCGTGAGGTTGAGTGATTCAGCAGGGCTGGCACTGTTGCTGGAGTGGGTCACCTGGGCGAATCACACAGTACGCGAGATTCGCTATACCGGCATGCCGGAACGTGTATTGGCAATAGCGAAAACCACCGAGGTCGATGGATTGCTGACGCTGGGTGAGCGTTGGTCGGGTTTTATCGAGGCGCCTGAGGCTCGCTAATGGCGGCCTTTTGTTATACTCGTCGCACTCTCGACCTAACCCAGGTGCCGTTATGAACCGTAAATTCCTGACCGTATCGACCGTATCGTTAATGGTAATGCTGCCTTGCCTGTCAATCGCAGAGAGTCCCCAGAACTATTTGTGCACTTATGGCGATATGCAAAGGCGTGTCGAAATTCTCTACGAAACAGGGATGACCCTGCCTTGCGAGGTGCACTATTACAAAGATACCGAGGCGCCCGGTGAAAAACAGGTGCTGTGGCGCGCCATGAACGAAGCGAATTATTGTGAATCCAAAGCGCAGGAGTTCATCGTCAAGTTGCAGGATCTGGGTTGGAGTTGTGGGCAAAACCAGGAGACGGAAACACCTGCTCAAGAAGACGACACGGAGACGCTGGCACCGGTTGCAGAGCCTGAGTCTGATGCAGAGCCAGACCCAGAGCCCGAGCCTGTCGCAGAGTAGCTTCCCTAGCCTGCATTATTCATGAACCTGTTGCATGAGCTGATTTTTTCGTTTTGTCGTGTCAAAAGCAAGGGCATATTGGCGTTGGAGACGGATTTGGTCGATGTAATGACGGTGAGGTTGTCGAAGTC
>JACZTO010000078.1 GCA_022573655.1 Pseudomonadota bacterium | reverse complement strand
TTGAGATCACAGGGGTATAGCGGACAATAAAAACGGATGTTCCGGCGACCACTGGTAAGCTGTCGATATGGGAGTCAAAGGATTTTCGAGAGAGCGCCAGCGAATAGATCGCCTGTACAGGAAGTTGATCGCCTGCGAACCCGTCAAATTTCCTCGGGCGCGAGCGCGGATGAATGCCCCGACTGACAGAGGCGTCTACCTCATTCTGAATCCTCGGGGCACGGTGTTGCACGTCGGCAGTACCCCCAGAGCTGCCAACGGCATCAAGCAACGTCTTTACGGGCACCTACAAGACAAATCGTCATTTGTGAACGTCTACATGAAGCACGATGGCGACCGGCTCCGAAGTGGTTATAAGTTTAAGTGTGTGGTCGTGAATGACCCGCGACAACGCGCTCTGCTTGAGGCTTTCGCAATCGGGCAACTGCTTCCGAAACATATAGGCACGGGGTAACGTGATTAGCCGACTCAAGAAAGTTGGCTTCCGCCGGGTTGGCCGATGGGTGATGGGCGAAGAGCGTCCAGAATACGAACTGGACGCTGAGAAGATGACCTATAACGTCCTGTATTCGTTCGTCTCAGGCACTGAAATTCTGTATATCGGCAAGACCACAATTCCTCTCAAACAACGTATGTATCAGTACCAGCGCCCCGGCCCGTCCCAGCGGACCAACATACGGGTCAATGCCGAGATTTCAGAATTACTTAACAAAGGGTCGAAGGTGGATATTCTCGCTCTGCCCGATCCCGGCGACATGGAGTACAAAGGATTTCACCTAAATCTTGCGGCGGGGCTCGAAGACAGCCTGATCGCAGAGTTGAAGCCGAAGTGGAACAAGACCGGCAAATAGACAGAAAATTATTGTTAACGATACAGATTGCGAGGGTCTGAATCGATATTGGCTAGTTTCTGGAGGATCAACGATGGCAACGTATAAAGAAATTCAAACCGACATTCGACAGCGACATAACAGAACTGTGAAGACATGCTGGATCGCGCACGTTAAGGAACTCAATGGACTGGAATTACGGCAGGCGCCCAACAGAATGTCGCCTACGGTCCGACAAGTGCCATGCCCACCAGAATTTCGACCTTTGATCGAGGACTCGATGCGTCGGCTGGGCATGCTCCAGTAGGCAGCAGTACTTTGTCCTCTCTCAGTTTGACATCAGCGTTTGCCCGGTACGGTGCAAAACTCTCGAACCCGCAATGGGCAGTCTCAGCACTGAGCAAAAATAACGAGTTGGTTATCTCGTGCTGGTCACATTATTTAGGCTTACACGACGGCGCGCTTCGGTATAAGGATAAGCTCTCGCGGTGGGACGGAAACAAAGCTGGTACCAATCTGATACGAGACCACCTCAATCAAGCGATGAACGAGAATTTGCCTGTCAGGCTTGTCATCGCCCGGACAAAACAAACTGATGTGGTGGATTCTGGGAGCGAGGCACAAAGCGTCGACAAGACGTTTGGTGTCAGAGAAGACTTAGTCGGCAGAGTGGTCACATTTGATGGAGATACATTCGTAGTGGACTTCGTACGTGGGGACGCCTAACAATGGGCTGTTCTTGTCGCATTTCATTGTTAGTCGGTTCCTAGCCAGTCGGGCCAGCAGTGTGTTCTCTCTATGCACTGGGGATGCACTGGGTTATTGCGCTATGTCTGCTTTTCCCGAAAGCGGACGTTCAGACTGCCGGAAAACCGATGTTTTGAGGGCCAGCTTTCGGCCTATTCTGTTGAAAAACTCGTTGCTGAAATCGCCATTATAGTCGCGATTTTGTCGATGCGATTTTCCTGATCCGGCGTTGCCGGATTTTTCGTTTTTCAGCGGCTTTTCAGTGTGTTCATTGGGTTATTTTGCTCATGTTGGTACCGTTGCGCAGATTTCAGGCGGACCCGTGCTTAGATATTTCGCCATGCGTCTCAAGTTCTGCGCCGTCGCCGTTAGCAAGAACTCGTCTCTCGCACCACTCAAGCCACGTAATCGCAAGCGATCCATCTTCAAGATGCGTTTCATGTGAGCGAACAGCATCTCAACCTGCTTGCGTTGTCGTCGCGTTCGACGATAGTCCGGTGTTTGTCTCACCGCCCTTGCAACATCGCGCGCTGACTCGTGGATGCTGCGCACAACTTTGCGTGCCGCCATGTTTGGACAACAGTGTTCCTTCAAGGCACAGGCAGCACAGTCCATCTTGCTTGCCCGATACTTGATCTCGTTGCTCTTGGTCACGCCCGTGCGCGGCACCTTGAAGTTGCGACGGAAGCGTTGCAGTTGCTTGCCGTTCGGGCAGGTGTAACTGTCGGCCTCTTCATCAAAGATGAAGTTGGAACGACCGAACGTGCCATCGGCTCGTTCGCCTTTGTCCCACACCGGCACATGCGGCTCGATGCCCTTGTCATTGACCATCCAACCCAGGAACTCAGCCGTGCCGTAGGCCGTGTCACCAATGAGCCTCTTCGTGTCCAGACCAAAACGATCCTTGACTCGTTCGATCATGGTCTTCGCTGACCACACCTCCTGGGTTCGGTGTGCCGGAGTGGCTTCCACGTCCACAATGATGCCGTTGTCCGTGTCGATGAGGTAGTTAGTCGAGTAGGCATAAAATGCCGGACCACCGGGCGCCGCTGTCCAACGAGCGGCCGGGTCCGTCTGCGAGATCTTCTTCGGCGCTGTTGGCGTCGGTGCGTCATCGATCTGCAAGGCCTGCAGATACTCTGTGATCGCAGGACTGCCGCCACCCCAGTCATCATCGTCTTCATGATGCCGTTGCCGACTGGCATCGGCCTTGACCAGGCTCGCATCCACCGCGAAGCCTTCGCTACCGACCAGACCCGCATCAATGCAGCTCTTGAGTACTTGCTCGAACACAAAGCGGAATGCTTCGGCTTCGCGGAACCGGCCGTGTCGATTCTTCGAGAAGGTCGAGTGATCCGGTACCGCGTCCGAGATGCTCAAACGACAGAACCAGCGATACGCCAGGTTTAACTGCACTTCCTCGCATAAGCGGCGTTCTGAGCGAATGCCCAGGCAATAGCCGATGATCAACATGCGGATCATCAGCTCCGGATCGATCGACGGACGGCCTGTGTGGCTGTAGTACGGTGCCAGATGTTCACGCAGATCGGAAAGATCGAGGAAGCGATCAATGCTGCGAAGAAGATGATCCTCCGGCACAACATCCTCAAGATTAAACGAATAAAAAAACTCGTCTTGCGACTTATCGTTGCTGCCCATCATCGGACATCACTCCGGCAATCAACACGCACGCATTATCTCATCGATGTATTATCAGCAGGAGTTTTTCAACAGAATAGGCCAAGAGCGGACATTGTGTGGAGACGGCTCTCGAGCACTGTCTCCCGAAGATATTTTGGCGTTTCTGAGTATTTGAAATTACTGAGGTAACTGGAGACGCCCGTGGATGTAAGTTCCTAACAGGTCATAACGGGTCCGGACTGATCCCGGCAATTTTCCGGCACTCTACATGTGGCGGTTAGCTCTACGGTGCCCGTGCTTCGAATTGGCGAACAATCTCACTGTCGCGTCTTGAGCGGCAATTCTCGACAGACAGGTACCCTTGGCACAATTATCCAGTGTTTGAGTTGGGGTTTTCTCTACGACTCGTCCAAGCGGCTCCCCGATTGATCAGGTACAAAATGTTCACGCCGATCAGAATATAGAGAAACCGAACAGACCATTCGATCCATAGTGGCGTTGGCCAGGAAGTCGGCAGCAATGTTTTGAACGCGATTACGAGTAGCACGACGCTGGTCGCAAACGTCGTCGCTCTGCCAATAAATGTCGGACGCAACGGAGCCGGTCCTCGCGCAAAGTACATGACGAGCACTCCAATCAACAAGATGGGATATCTCACGACCAGCAACAACAGCAGTGGCCCCGGAATTACGCCGGCCAGATATAAGCCGATAGCTAGAAACGTGAGCAGCGCCAGGTCAGCCAGAAAGTCAAGCATGCGACCCATACGCGTGTAGAGTTTTTGACGGCGGGCAACCCACCCATCTAGTAGATCGGACAGTGATAACCCAGCCAGGAATAATGCGAAGATTGGCCCGGCCACTGGATAGACCGGAACCTGCAGGCACGGCCACAGGACCAGCGGCGCCAAAGCGAGCCGAAAGAAACTCAACCCGTTCGGTAGCAACAGACTTTGGTGTGGCATGCCATGGCTGTCATCCACCATGCCGAGATGAGTCAGGAGAAAAAAAACAGCGCCTGCATACCAGGGAAGCCACAACACCAAGGCTGTGAGTGCCCGCTCGGCTGTTTGAAACCTCAGCGCCAACAGGATGATACCGACTCCCGTTGCCGCAACCACGGCTGCCCACGACCAGAATGACCGCGTGCGGGCAGGGGACTTACGCATGTCCTCGAGCGAGCGAGCCCACGACCGCGACAGGAGAGTCTGCCAGGCGCGGAGGCTGTAGTGATCGCGAGTGACTTCATCAATCAGCTCCCGCGTGAACGCTGAAACCGCGTAGTGCGATGCCTCGCCAGCTCCGGGTTTGTGTTCGGAGATTTTCATCGATCCTCAATGACTATCGCGTTGACAACTTCTGCGATATCCGGCCGATCGTCAGGACGCACGCTGTAATGCGCATAGCTTATTGTTCCGCTAGCGTCGACTATGAAATCCGCACCGAGCTGTGATAGATCGTCTCCCTTTTTTGGGCGCTTAAGTTTTCGGCCTTTGCGCAATAGCACCAGGTAGCGCCACAGCGTTTTCGGATGCCAAGTCTGCAGGAAGGAAGCTTGCGTCAGGCCGTATGCCTTGTAGACAACGCGTGCGGTATCGGCGGCGACCGGGAAGCTGAGATTCAACAGAGACCGGTATTCACGGACTTGATCGAGTGCATCAAACGAGACAGCCAGAACCCGGGTGCCACCTCTGCCTATTGCCGAAAGCCTGTCTTCAATTTCGAAAAGGTGCTCCTGGCACGGCAGACAGCCGAGATGCCGAACGAAGATGAGCAATAACCGTTGGCCGTGGTAATCGGCGAGGCGAACGATGCCTCCTTCCGGGAGTTGCGCCTGAAATTCAGGCGCCGCATCGCCGGGTTGCAAGCGAATCGACTTCATCTTATCGATCACGGGGCTTCCTTCCCGAAATCAAGGCATAACCCACCTGTGGGAGGCGAATTCTTAATTGGGCGTGGTTACAGCGGAAATCGCAAGGGGCATGTCACGTGACGCGAAGAAAATGCTACCTCGCTGACATTGTGCGACTGCGCCGTGAAAACCCTGAGGTAGGCTGGACGTCCTCGAAGAGTAGGAGAATATCCAGGACCGGCAGCAGATGCTGTTCTAATATGATTAGTGTAAAAGGGAGATTCAAATGACGAAACCTGTATGTGCGGTTGTGGGTATCGGACCTCAGAACGGTGCCTCATTTACGCGGCGATTCGCTTCGGAGGGATACGCCGTTGCATTGTTGTCTCGAAAGACCGAGTATTCGAGCAACCTCGCTGCCGAAATTGAATCTGCAAAGGCTTACGCCTGCGATGTCACCGACCCATTAGCTATCGAAACTGCATTCGCAGCAGTTCGTGCCGATATGGGAAAGATCGATGTACTCGTGTACAACGCCGGCTCCGGGGTGTGGGGAAACATAGAAGAGCTAAGCGCACATGACTTTGAACAGTCATGGCGCATTAACACGATGGGTGCATTCCTTGTTTCCAAAGAGGTTATCCCATCGATGAAAGAGAAAAAGGCCGGCACCATCATATTTGTCGGCGCCACCGCGTCTCTGCGTGGCAAGCCGTTTACCACTGCATTCGCGCCGGCAAAAGCGTCTCAGCGCAGTCTGGCCCAGGCAATGGCCCGGCATCTCTGGCCGAGCGGAATCCACGTTGCACTCATTATCATAGATGGTGGCGTCAAATCTCTGGCCTCAGATGTTGACGTAGAGGCACCCGAAACGCTGAACCCGGATGACATAGCCACGACCGCATACTTTCTATCACAGCAACCGCGCTCGGCCTGGTCATTTGAAGTCGACGTGCGACCTTCACAGGAAAGTTGGTAATTGGTCGGGGTGACAAGATGGAACGGCAGCTGCGCTGCCTCGCCTTTGGCGTCTGTCGACCGGCTGCACCGGTCTCGGTGTGAACCTCCGGCCCCTGCCTCCCGAAGGCACTCAGGCGTTTATAAGTTGTTGTTATTAATAGGCATGCTGGAGACGCCCG
>JACZTO010000037.1 GCA_022573655.1 Pseudomonadota bacterium | reverse complement strand
CGATGAATCCTGTCTCACCAACGCAGAATGGAGGAAAGTTGTAGTGCAGCATAAACGGGTCTTTGCGCTCACCTTCGATCGCGTCGATGATCTGTGCGTCTCGCCCCGTACCGAGCGTGGCGACGACAATGGCTTGCGTCTCGCCACGCGTAAACACGGCAGAGCCATGGGCACGCGGCAGGACACCCACTTCAACGTTGATTGCACGAACTGTGGTCTTGTCGCGACCATCGATACGCGGCTCGCCCTTAATGACGCGTTGCCTGACAATATTCTTCTCAAGCTTTGACAGAGCGCCCATCACCGCCGCAGCTGACCAGCCAGCGTCATCGTCGCCGGCCAGTGCTTCTGTCGCCGCGGACTTGACATCACCCACAGCGGCCTGACGGTCCTGCTTGTCCGTGATGCGATACGCATCGGCCAATCCAGCTTCAGACTGTTTAGCAACAGCGGCAGCCAGGTCGTCGTCTTCCTCCGGTGCCGTCCAGTCCCAGGCAGGCTTGCCAACTTCAGATGCCAGTTCGTTGATTGTATCGATCACGATCTGCATTTGCTCATGACCGAACATGACGGCGCCCAACATGACTTCTTCAGACAAGCCAGCGGCTTCTGATTCGACCATCAGGACAGCGTCCTTGGTACCGGCAACGACGAGCTCAAGGTCACCCTCGGCAATAGCAGCGCGCCCGGGGTTGAGTACGTATTCGCCATCTTTGTAGCCGACTTTCGCGGCACCAATCGGACCCGCAAACGGCATCCCCGAAATTGCCAGCGCAGCAGATGCGCCGATGAGCGCCGGAATATCCGGATCCACGTCGGGATTCAATGACATCACCGTAGCAATGATCTGGACTTCGTTTTTGAACCCTTTTGGGAACAGCGGCCGAACCGGACGATCAATCAGACGGCAGGTCAATACTTCCTTTTCACCAGGACGACCCTCGCGCTTGAAGAATCCGCCCGGAATCTTGCCAGCAGCGTAGGTTTTTTCCTGGTAGTTAACCGTCAGCGGGAAAAAGTCCCGACCTGGATCCGCTGCTTTCCTGCCCACGGCAGTCACCAGCACGGTTGTGTCGGCCATATCGACGATTACGGCACCGTCAGCCTGACGAGCGATTGCACCCGTATCAATGGTTACTTCATGTTCCCCATATTGGAAACTCTTTCTTGTCGATTTCACTGTGTTTTCTCGAATTAAAATGGGTTAGGAAATGCTCTTGGAATCAGCGCCGCAGACCGAGCCTGGAAATCAGCTCGCGGTAGCGATCCTGGTCCTTGGACTTGAGGTAATCAAGCAGCTTGCGACGCTTGTTAACCATCTTCAGAAGACCCTGACGGCTGTGGTGATCTTTTTTGTGCTCACCGAAGTGCTCGGTAAGATCGGAAATTCGTTTTGACAGCAGTGCAACCTGAACCTCCGGGGAGCCGGTATCGGCCTTGCCACGCGAGTATTCTTCTATAACACCCTGTTTTGCTTCACTGGAAAGTGACATCTTTCAATTACTCCAAGTTTCTCTATTCTTTAGCCCTTTTTTGAGCGCGGTATCTTAGCGCCTGTTCGAGCTCATTAATACCCCGATATCAAATATCTACGGGGTGCCATCCTGTGTCTGAAATACCCTTCGTGGCGCCAGCTGACCGTTACAGGTGACCTCACCCACGCCAATAAATTTCCGGCCCGCCCCATATACACGAGTAAGCCCGGTTGCTTGCGCTGCTGCGACCACGACCGACTGACCAGCGCTGAAATTCGCAGCTTCTGCAGCGTTGATCGAAACCATTTGCATACTTGCCAGAGCCACGTCCGGCGGCAACAATTTTGCCCGCAGCGCTTCAATATCTTGTGCTGCAAGGTCTTCCACCACCGCCATATCAAGCATGTCGACAGCGGCGAAATCTCCTACCGACTCGCGGTGCAATCTCGCCGTATGGGCGACTGTGCCTGCCACGCGGGCGATATCCTCAACCAGCACACGAATATACGTCCCTTTGGAGCACGACACTCTAAAAACCAACCTGCTGCCCGCTATCTCCAGCAGGCGGATTTCGTTGATCCGGACAGGCCGCGGATCACGTTCTACCGTCTCTCCTCTGCGCGCCAGTTCGTACAGTCGCTTGCCATTTTTCTTCAGCGCCGAGAACATTGGCGGTATCTGCGTCGACTCACCGCTGAAGCCCTGCAAGATTGCGTCCCAGTCATCTGCCGAGAGTTCAGGAACCGCTGCCGTGCTCGTCTCCTTCCCATCCGCGTCGCCAGTGTTGGTTGCGATACCCAGCTTCGCGGTCACACGGTAGCTCTTGTCCGCATTGAGCAAATACGCGCATACCTTGGTTGCCTCGCCAAAGCACAGTGGCAACATACCTGTTGCAGCCGGATCCAGGCTTCCTGTATGGCCAGCCTTCCTGGCGTTCAGCAGACGTCTTACTGTCTGCAGGGCCCGATTGGACGTCATTCCCGAAGGCTTGTCGAGCAACAACAGACCGTCCACCGCGTCTGCCCGGCGTTTCATTCCTCTTGCCACTTAACTCACCGCTGCTCGTCGTTACTACGAGCGTGCTCGATTAAATCACTGATACGTTGGCCTTCGGCTGCGCTGTCATCGTGAATGAAGCGCAATTCCGGCACGTGCCGAATCTTGATCTCGCGGCCCAGTCTGGTGCGCAGAAATCCGCTCGCGCGAGCCAGGCCTTCTTTCACAGGCGCCGAATCAGCATTCGGATCCAGCAAGCTGAAATACACCTCAGCGACACTCAAGTCGCGCGATAATTCGACCGCTGTCAGAGACACGAGTTTCAATCTCGGATCCTTGGTCTCAAAACGCAACACCTCGTTCAATGTACGTAGCACCTGGTTGCCGAGGCGCTGATTGCGGGAAAACTCACGCGGCATGTCTAAGACTCCGTACGCCTAGTCGAGCGTACGAGCGACCTCAATGCGTTCAAAACACTCGATCTGGTCACCCACTTTGACGTCGTTGTAGTTCTTGACGCCAATGCCGCACTCGGTACCTGAGCGAACCTCATTCACGTCGTCTTTGAAGCGCCGCAATGACTCGAGCTCACCCTCGTAAATCACGACGCTGTCGCGCAAGACGCGAATCGGGTTGGCACGTTTTACGAGACCTTCGCTGACAATACAGCCAGCGACATCGCCAAACTTCGGTGACCGGAATACTTCTTTGACTTCAGCCAGGCCAACGATCTGTTCACGAATTTCCGGAGCCAACAAACCGCTTAGCGCGGCTTTGACGTCGTCGATCGCCTCGTAAATGATGCTGTAGTAGCGCACATCCACACCCGATTCCTTGATGGCGGCACGCGCGGACGCATCTGCTCGGACATTAAAGCCAATGATTACGGCATCGGATGCCGCAGCCAGGTTGGCATCAGTTTCGGTAATTCCGCCAACGCTAGAGCCCAATACCTTGACTTTCACTTCATCCGTCGACAATTTGAGCAATGCATCCCGCAACGCCTCTGCACTGCCATGCACATCGGATTTTATAATCAGCGTTACCGTCGAGGTATCGCCCACCTCCATCTGCGTGAACATATCTTCGAGTTTCGATGCTTGTTGCTGAGCAAGTTTCGCATCGCGTGTTCTGGTCTGACGGAATTCAGCTACTTCGCGCGCCTTGCGCTCGTTCTTGACCACCACAAAGTCATCGCCGGCACTTGGCGTCTTTGACAACCCAAGCACGACGGTGGGCGTTGACGGCCCGGCTTCCTTGAGGGCCGCGCCGTTCTCATCAAACATGTTCCTGACGCGACCGTATTCTTCGCCGGCAATAATCATATCGCCCTGCTTAAGCGTTCCAGCCTGCACAAGTAACGTCGCTGTTGCACCACGGCCTTTCTCCAGGCTGGACTCAATAATGATGCCCCGTGCAGGACCGTCGCCGACTGCCTTGAGATCCATGACCTCCGCCTGCAGCAGAATGGCATCCAGCAGCGCATCCACGCCTTCACCCGTGAGCGCCGAAACATTAACGAACAAGTGCTCACCACCCCAGTCTTCCGGAATGACTTCGTGTTGCGATAACTCGTTTTTCACTCGTTCAATGTCAGCATTGTCGCGGTCAATCTTGTTTACTGCCACGACCAGCGGAACACCCGCAGCTTGCGCATGCTGGATCGCTTCAACGGTCTGTGGTTTCACACCGTCGTCTGCGGCGACAACGAGAATAACGATGTCTGTCGCCTGAGCACCGCGGGCACGCATTGCCGTAAATGCGGCATGGCCCGGCGTGTCCAGGAACGTTATCTTGCCCTTTTCAGTTGCGACCGCATACGCACCGATATGCTGAGTGATGCCGCCAGCTTCACCCTCAGCAACTTTCGTGCGACGAATGTGATCGAGCAACGACGTCTTGCCGTGGTCGACGTGACCCATAATGGTAACCACGGGTGGGCGCGAAACTTCCTCGCCGCTGAGCTGCTCTTCGTTGGCGAGCAGTTTTTCGTCAATATCTGATGCGTCGATCGGTTTGGCAACGTGACCCATCTCTTCGACAGCGAGCGTCGCGGTGTCCTGATCGATGACCTGGTTGATGGTCACCATCGCACCCAGATTGAAGAGCACTTTGACGACTTCATTGCCTTTGATGGCCATGCGCTGTGCAAGATCTGCAACCGAGATGCTTTCCGGTATTTCGACTTCGCGAATTACCGGTGCCGTTGGTTTCTCGAATCCATGTTTGGAGTCCCCCCCGACCGCAACCGGGCGACGGCGCACAGGCGATTTGCGCCTGCGACGTCCGCTCTTGTCACCCGCGACATGCAATTCTTTGCGGCCATAGCGTGTCTCCGCACGATTCGGTTTGGGCTTGGCTTTGTCTTTTTCTTTGCTACGACGTGTACGTGCGTCCGATTCTGCCTTCTCAACCCGCGCCCTTTCTTCGGCGGCCTCAACAACCGCTTTCTCAGCAACCTTGCGGGCTTCATCTTCGGCGTCTTTGCGCGCTAGCTTCTCTTTTTCAGCCTCAACCGCTTCGCGCTTAAGCGCTTCTTCCTGCTCGACTTTCAGGCGCTCGCTCTCAAGGGCCAGAGCTTCTACACGCTCTTCTTCTTCGCGACGCTGCCGATCAAGCTCCTCCTGCTCGTCCTGTGCCTGCTTCTCGAGTACATCGCGTTTGATATAAGTACGCTTGCGGCGCACCTCGACGCTGACCGTACGCGAACGTCCTTGCGCACCCGGTAGCCGAAGCTCCGACTGCGACTTGCGTTTCAGTGTTATGCGGCGCGGCGCGGCAACCGTCGCGACCGTGTCATTCTGACCATGGCTGCGGCGCAAATGCGTCAGCAACTCCAGTTTTGCGTCGTCACTGATGACATCGTCAGACCCTTTGACCTTTATACCGGCTTCGTCAAGCTGCGATAGCAACTTTTTGACCGGCACGTTCAGTACATCAGCAAATTGTGTAATTGTCACATCAGCCATAACACACTCCGAATCCCTATAGGCTGTTACGCCTGCTGCTCTTCTTCAAACCAATGTGCACGCGCCTTCATGATAAGCGCCCCCGCAATATCTGCGTCCATCTCATTGAGTTCGAGCAAATCGTCGGTTGCCAGCTCCGCGAGATCTTCGCGCGTCACGACACCCTTACTGGCCAGCAAATACGCAAGCCTTTTTTCCATGCCTTCAAGACTTAGCAAATCCTCTGCAGGCTCAACCTCGTCGATTTTTTCTTCCTGAACGATTGCCTGTGTCAACAAGACATCACGCGCACGATTACGCAGCTCCTCCACGATATCCTCTTCGAATTCCTCGATCTCGACGAGTTCGGATGCCGGTACGTAGGCAACCTCTTCGATCGTGGAAAAACCTTCCTGCACCAGGATGAGCGCGACCTCTTCGTCAACGTCAAGTTGCTTGGAGAACAGTTCAATCAAGCCACGCATTTCGACTTCGCTTTTTTCTTCAGCGTCCTGAGCGGTCATGACATTGAGCTCCCAACCGGACAGCTCGCTCGCAAGGCGAATATTCTGACCACCGCGGCCAATGGCCTGCGACAATTTGTCCTCCTCAACAGCAATATCCATGCTGTGTTTGTCCTCATCGACAACGATCGACACAACCTCGGCAGGTGACATGGCATTCACCACAAATTGTGCCGAATTCTCGTTCCAGAGGATGATATCGACACGCTCGCCAGCGAGTTCATTCGACACAGCCTGTACGCGCGAGCCACGCATACCAACGCAGGCACCGACAGCGTCGATGCGACTGTCATGGCTTTCTACCGCGATCTTGGCACGTAACCCGGGATCGCGTGCCGCGCCATGAATTTCGATAAGGCCCTGGCCGACTTCGGGTACTTCAATTTTGAATAATGCCACGAGGAACTGTGGCGATGTGCGTGTCATGAACAACTGCGGGCCGCGTGGCTCAGAGCGAACTTCAATCAGCAATGCCTTGATGCGATCCTGCGGGCGTACGGGTTCACGCGGCACCATCTGGTCGCGCGAGACGAAGCCCTCAGCGTTGCCGCCCAGATCTATGTACACGCCGTTTCGATCGACACGCTTCACCAGTCCCGACAGTAATTCACCTTCGCGGCCCTGATATTCTTCGACGACTTGCTCGCGCTCGGCTTCGCGAACTTTCTGCACGATCACTTGCTTCGCTGTCTGCGCGGCAATACGACCAAATTCAACAGACGGCAAGGGAACCTCAACATAGCCGCCCGGCTCGGCGTCCTTGTCAACATCGACTGCGTCGATCATGCGCAATTCGCGATCCGGCGTTTCCAGCTCGGTTGAATCGTCTGCAAACACGAGCCAGCGGCGAAATGTGTCATATTCGCCCGTCTCGCGATCAATGTGTACGCGAACCTCAATATCTTCGCCTTGCTTTCTGCGCGTCGCAGACGCCAGTGCGGCTTCGATGGCCTCAAATATGATGTCCTTCTCAACGCCCTTCTCGTTTGAAACGGCGTCAACAACCATCAAAATTTCTTTGCTCATTTCCTGAAACTCCAAATATCCCCTGGGAGTTAACCTTCCCCGGGCACCAGTCGAGCTGTGTCAATTGTCGCCAGCGCCAGGCTGTACGGCTCTCCATCCACCTCAACTACAATGTTCTCATCATCCAACGACACCAATTTGCCGCGAAATCGTCTGCGTCCCGCAATCGGAAAGCGCATCTGCACTTTCACTATTTCACCCATAAAACGTTGAAAATGCTCAATTTTTGTCAACTTCCTGTCCAGCCCCGGCGACGACACCTCAAGATCGTATTTGCCTGGGACCGGATCCTCAACGTCAAGGAGCGCACTCACCGCCAAGCTGACCTTTTCGCAGTCGTGGAGATCAATCCCGTCAGGCTTGTCGATAAAGACGCGCACCAGCCCGCCATCACCGCCTAGCCGAACTTCAAGATCAGCCAACTCGTAACCCATTCTCCCGAGGGCAGGCTCAAGCAACTCAGCAAGCTCGTTTCCCGTCACTTCACCACACCTAACTCTCTGTTCTAAAACGAAAAATGGGCCAACGGCCCATTCATAACCCAGCGCAATATCCCTGCCCCCGCTTGTGGCCCGGGCATTAAAAAACCCCTCAGCGGGGGTCAATACCCACCAAGAGTTTGGCGGTGCGCTGGCGCGGGATTATACGGCAATGTGAGGCGCTCACGCAATGCCAAAAACAAGGCTATTTCCCCCCGCTAATGCGGTGTTAAGCTGCGTTTTTTTTCGGCGCTGCTGCGAGACCCAAGATGTTGAAACTGAAAGACCCTTCCTTGTTGAAAACCGACAACTTCGTGAACGGCGAATGGGTCGCCGGCGGCGCTGGCACAATGGACATCATCAACCCGGCAAACGGTGCTGTGGTGGCCACTACGGCGAACGCCGACGCAACGGATGCCAAGCGCGCTGTCGATGTCGCGGCGGATGCCTTCGTAACCTGGAGCCGGATTCCAGCCAAACAGCGCGCCGTGCTGCTCAGAAACTGGTTTAACCTGCTGATGGAGAACGCAGAAGACCTGGGCGCCATTATGACCGCCGAACAAGGCAAGCCGCTGTTCGAGTCAGTCGGCGAAATCGCTTATGGCGCCGGCTTTATTGAGTACTACGCAGAAGAATCGAAACGCGTGATGGGCGATACGATTCCGACCATCGCGAATGACCGCCGCCTGCAGACCTACAAACAGCCTGTTGGCGTGGTCGGCTGCATTACGCCGTGGAATTTTCCCAATGCGATGATCGCCCGCAAGGCCGGTCCTGCACTGGCATCCGGATGCACGATCGTTGTCAAGCCCGCAACCGAGACGCCGTTGTCAGCCCTGGCCATGTGCGAACTCGCGGCTCGTGCCGGTATTCCCAATGGCGTCATCAATGTTATTGCAGGTGATAATTCGCAAGCGATTGGTGAGGTGCTGACGCAACACCCCAAAATCTCCAAATTCACGTTCACCGGTTCTACCAGAGTCGGCAAGATCCTGATGCAGCAGTGCGCGGCAGGCGTCAAGAAAATTTCTCTCGAACTTGGTGGCAACGCACCGTTCATCGTCTTTGATGATGCGGACCTCGAAGCCGCAATCGCGGACTGTATGGCCACCAAATTCCGAAACTGCGGGCAAACATGCGTGTGCACGAACCGAATCTACGTCCAAACTGGCGTCGCCGATGAATTCACAGCGAAATTGAAAGTTGCAATCGAGGCCCTGAAGGTCGGCGACGGCTTTGACAAAGACGTGACGATCGGCCCGCTCATCAGCACTGCCGCGGTCGTTAAGATGCAGGAATTCATGAAAGATGCCGAGTCCAAGGGCGCCAACGTTCTGGTTGGGGGTAATACCCACGATATGGGCGACTACTTTTTCGAACCAACGCTCGTAACCGACGTCACACCCGACATGCACATTGCGAACGAGGAAATTTTCGGTCCAATCGCTGCCATTCAGGTGTTCGAGACCGAGGACGAAGTCATCGAGCGGGCCAACGATACGGAATACGGACTGGCAGCCTACTTCTGCACCCGCGACATTGGCCGCGTCATGCGCGTCGCCGAGCGCCTGGAATATGGCATCGTGTGTTCCAATTCCGGCGTATTCTCAACAGAGGTCGCGCCGTTTGGTGGCTGGAAACAATCCGGACTCGGCTCTGAGGGCGGCCAGGAAGGTATGACCGAGTTCTTTGAAACCAAGTTTCATTCAATGGGCGGCATCGAGACCTGAGACACCTCGGTGGGCCTGGTTTCGTTTTCGAAGTCATTGCGGCCGCATAGATCGATACCGCGCATTAGATACAGCGGACGTCGCAGACCGGAGTCGAGACCAAGTTTCCTGTTTTGTTCCAGTTCGATATCCCGATCGTAATGTGAGCTTGTCGGCATGAACCTGAGCGTCATCCCGCGTCGCGAATCGGCGGAGCGATTCGGCTCCGACCCGTGTACCAGGAATACATCGTGCAGCGAAATCTGACCTGCTTCGAGGATCAGATCAACGGCCTCTTCCTGATTGACTTCACTGGCCGGAAGTTCTTCGTGCAGGGCGAGTCCCGGTGCATCGTTCGTCACATGTTTTCGCACGCGCTTGTCTTTATGCGACCCTCGGATAACCCGCAGACAGCCGTTCGCCGTCGTGGAATCGTCAACCGCAATCCACACCGTGCACGTAGCCAGCGGACGCATGGGCCAGTACTCGCCATCCTGATGCCAGGGGGTTGTGCTACCTACACGCGCCGGCTTGGCAAAGAAGCTTGAATTCCACAACGCAATATCTTCGCCAATGAGTTGCGCCACCATATCGAGAATTTCGTCGTTGCACGCAAATCTCGTAAAGCCCGGGTCAAGTGGAAGGATCGCCGGGCAATAATCGACATACTCCGGATGACGTTCGATCAGCCGCGTATGCGCCGACTTGATGTCATCGAGGATTCGTTCGCCCAGGCGGAATCCCGGTACCAGGAAGCCATCTTCGTGATACTGGTCAATTTGTGACTCGGACAACATGGATCGGCGACGCTATTGAAATTGATGACTAAGAAATCGTAAAGCCTATTTCGCCCGGTCAACCTTTGGCGCAGTTGGGCTCATAACATTTGTCGCATTCCGGACAGTAGCTGTAGGTATTGCATTCGGAACATTTCTCGCACGGTTTTCCATGCTCGGTACAAAAATGCAGCCTCTCAGTTCCCGTTCCAATATCCGAAGGATCGCTTGGCATTTGACTCTCCTTGATATCCACTGCGCCGACATAAGGCCGACGACCATGAGATGACCAGCCAACTATATCATCATCAAGGCAAGCAAAAAAAACCCGGCATGTAGCCGGGTTCTCAATTTTTTTCGGTTGTGCCTATTCTACGTTAGCACCAACGACTGCAGCCATCTGCATCATATCGATGGTTTCACCTTCGTTCATATTGCGCAGATCGGTAAGGTTGCCTGACTTGCTGGTCGAATTCGTATTCTTGAATATCGTCAGCAACTTAGCGTCGGCGACGATGTATTTGCCGGCGTTTTCCGGTTTGCCATTTTCCGATCTTGTTTGCAGCCCCTGGGCTTTAATATAGTCCCAAAGTCGCTTTGTGATCTCCGTGCGGGGTAGTTCACTAACCCCACAAAATTCAGCCAAATCAGCTTTTAATTTGACTGGCTTCTTGAGTCCTTTAAGTTCCGCCACAAGTCACTCCTTGCATGTTGAAGGTCAGGGAATAGTATAACCTTTGTTCGCGACAAAGCCGACACAGTTCACGCTTTCCGCAGCCCTGATTGCCCGCGCCGGCATCCATCTCACCACCACTCAATTCAGGCCGGCCTGTGCTTTGAACCCAGCTCGACCCGCTCAGCGACACAGGTTGGCTCGAACTGGGTACTGTCCATCCAGGACAAAGCGCGCGTTTTCGAGCATCACGGGATTAACGCACCGGTGCTGATGTTGCTATAGTCCGCCGCCTCAACCCAATCAGGAAGCCGATAAAGTGACACGTTTTAGCCTTTTATTCAGTCTGGTCCTCTCATGCTTTGTTGCGTCTTGTAGTGATAGCACCGCGCCTGAACAAGCCGCGAGCACACCGCAGGAATCGACCAACCCGTTTTTCGAGGAAAGCAACCTACCGTATGGCATGCCCGCCTTCGATCTGATCAAGGACGAACATTACCTGCCCGCCTTCGAGCGCGGTATGGCCGAGGAATTGGGTGAGTACGAAGCGATCGCCACCAATCCAGAGGCCGCGGCCTTCGAAAACACCATTGTTGCGATGGAACGCGCCGGGCAAATGCTTGGCCGTACCAGTCGGGTGTTCAGAGCCATGGGCAGCGCACACACCAATGACAGTATTAAGGAATTAGAGACCCTGCTGGCGCCGGTATTTTCTGCCCACAACGACAGCATCTATTTGAACACGGAGCTGTTCGCACGCATTGACTTGCTTTACCAGGCGCGCGATGACCTTGGGCTGGATCCCGAATCATTGCGGCTACTCGAACGTTACTACATTGGCTTCGTGCGCTCCGGCGCAAAATTATCGGATGACCAAAAACGCCGTTTGCGCGACATCAATGCAGAGCGCGCGGAACTCGCGACAGCTTTCCGTCAAAATGTGCTGAATGAAGTCAACGATTCGGCCATCGTGGTGGATTCAAGTAATGAACTGGCTGGATTTTCGGCAAGCCAGATTGAAAGTGCTGCGACGGCTGCCGAAGAGCGCGGCCTCGAAGGTAAATACGTCGTCACGTTGCGAAACACCACGCAACAACCCGCCCTCACCTTTCTCGAGAATCGGCAATTGCGACAGCGTATTCAAGAAGTGTCGGCTGCACGCGGGTCTCGCGGCAATGAATATGACAACCGGGAAATCGTCGTTCGCATTCTTGCGTTGCGCGCTGAACGTGCAAATCTGTTGGGTTATGAGAATCACGCTGCTTATATACTTGAAGACCGAACGGCCGGAACGATTGAGGCAGTGGCGAAGATGTTGGGCCGTCTTGGGCCACGAGCAGTAGCACAAGCGCGAAAAGAAGCAGCTGATTTGCAGACCTTGATTAATGAATCAGAAACGGAGCCGTTTGAGATCGCATCCTGGGACTGGCTGTACTACACCGAAATATTGCGCAAGCAACGATACAACTTTGACGCCAATCAACTCAAACCGTACTTCGAGATGAATCGCGTACTTGAGGACGGCGTATTTTATTTCGCAGAGCGTCTTTATGGACTCACCTTTAAAGAAATGCCCGAGCTCCCTGTTTACCAGGAAGACGTACGAGTCTTTGAGGTGTTCTACGACGGCGAGGCGCTGGGACTGTTTATCTTCGACCCTTACGCCCGCGATTCGAAGAGAGGCGGCGCATGGATGAATTCCTACGTGTCACAATCTCACTTGCTCGATCGAAAACCCGTTGTTGCCAATCATCTGAACGTTGTGAAGCCACCCGAGGGTGAACCTACGTTACTGACACTCGACGAAACCAACACGATGTTTCACGAATTTGGTCACGCAGTTCACGGCCTTTTGTCGAATGTGAAATACCCACGTTTCTCTGGCACCGCCGTGCCACGGGACTTCGTTGAGTATCCTTCTCAGGTACACGAGATGTGGGCGACATGGCCAGAAGTTCTCGCAAACTATGCCGTGCACTACCAAACCGGCGAGCCCATTCCGCAAGATTTGCTCGATCGGGTCATTGCCGCGGAGACATTCAACCAGGGATTCGCGCGTACGGAATATCTCGCCGCATCAATCGTGGACCAAGCCTGGCACAAGCTGACCGTCGACGAGATAGGACAGGCGGAAGCCGTGCGAGACTTTGAGGCAAAGGCACTTGTTGATTCCGGTATGGACTTTGACCTCGTCCCACCGCGCTACAGTACGACCTACTTCAGCCACATGATGGGCGGTTATTCAGCGGGCTATTATTCCTATATCTGGAGTGAAGTCCTGGATGCGGATAGCGTGAAATGGTTTCACGAGAACGGCGGCCTGAAACGCGAAAATGGCGATCATTTCCGCGAGACCCTGCTCTCGAAAGGCGGCAGCGTAGATGCGATGGAGCTGTTCAGAAACTTTCGCGGCGCCGAACCGTCGATCGAGCCGCTACTGGAGCGGTTGGGCTTCGACTAGGCCATGAATCACCCGTCCCTCGGCACTCGAAAGGAAGGCCGTCGGAACGGGTGTAGGGTCAAGTAATAGCGGGAAAAAAAACAATGAAAAAACTAAATGCCATTTTAATTTTCGCTCTTGTATTGACGTCTCCGAAGGCTATTGCCGGCGTTGTCATGGAGATGATCACAACGGATGGTTCGGGGCGGCAGGTAGAAGCCAGCAAAATCTATGCTCAATCGGAGATGGTTCGCATTGATAACGTCGGCGGCAGCAGCGGCGAACAGATGTCGATTATTTTTCGCGGCGACGAAATGCTGATGCTCAATCATAAAGACAAGACCTATACCGTCATGGACGAGGCCATGCTCAAGGAGATGAGCTCACAAATGAGCACGGCGATGCAGCAGATGGAGCAGCAGCTCGCGCAGATGCCTCCGGCTCAGCGTGCCATGGTTGAAAAAATGATGAAGGGGAAAATGCAGGACATGATGCCAAAGCAAAGCGCCCCGCCGCCGCTGCAGGTCGAGGTTGGTGAGTCGAGCACGTGGAAGTCCTATCCCTGTGTTAATTACTCGATCTATTCCGGCGGCGAGAAAACGGAGGAGATCTGCGCAGCCTCACTGGATTCGATTGAGGGCTCCGAGGAGATGATGGGCGCGTTCAGGAAAATGGCCGGATTCGTGAAAAAGATGACCGAATCTTTACCCGGACCGTTTGGTGACGGGATGGCCCAAAACCCGATGAACATGATGGACCAAATCGATGGCTTCCCGGTGCACACCGTACAATTTGAAAGAGGAGCCGTAAGTCAGGAGATATCACTCGAGTCGGTAAACAAGCAAACGCTGGATGATTCAATGTTTGCCGCACCGGCGGATTACAAGAAACAGGATTTATTCGAGGGGCGATAAGCGCCTATCTACGCTTGTCGGACTATTCCGTTCTTATCTGTCTTTTTCTTTTATGTCGACCGGCTCCGCCGGCCTCGGAATAAACCTATTCTGTGGTGCCACAAGACTATCAGTTTCTATCTGGCCCCGAAGACACCGCCCTCGCAGGTTCAACTCCTGGCCGAAAAACAAAAAGGCATTGTATTGGTCGCGTCTTGGCGTGGGTCACGCTTCTCTTCGCAGTCGGTACTGGTGTTGGCCAGTCGCTGCAGGCATTGGTTGGACGGTGTGGAGAGCCAGGCTTTTGGACGTGCTTTTTAAGCACAGCGGACATACACGGCTTCATCCAGACCACGTCCACGCCGGGACGCATCTTTTGAGGTAGAGCGAGTCGTTATTTCATGACCTGGCTCCCTCGGTACCCCATCGGAACTGAGTGTCGTCGATCCATACTCGGTGCAGGATGACGGCGAGTTTTCTGGCCACGGCAATGACGGCGCGTCTATGACCTCGGGTTTTAGCGATTTTCATTCCCCAAGCCTTTAAGGACGACCATTGCGCACTACGTGTGAGCAAAGCATTGGCGGCGGTGTAGAGAGTGGCTCGCACATCGGCATCACCGCACTTGGAGATATGACCCTCGATATCTAACTCCCCGGACTGGAAGCGCCTGGGAGTAAGACCGAAGTGAGCGCCGACTGTTCGTGAACGTTTAAAGCGATGTGGATCATCGACGCCGGCCTTGAAGGTGAGTGCGGTGATAAAGCCTACCCCCGGCACAGTCATGAGTCGTTCACAGACCGGGTCAGTGTGCGACATTTTACGAGTACGGTTATCCAGTACACGGAAGGTGCGATATAGCACAAGCCTGGCATCGAGCAATGGCAGCAAGGCATGCGACAACGCCTCATCCGCCTCGATGATGTCACGCACCGTGACATCGAAGGCACCGTGACCGAGCTTGGGCGGTAGCTTCAAGCCGAAGATTTTGAACAGGCCACGCACTTCGTTCTCAAGATCTATGCATTTACTTAAGACAGCCTTGCGACTGGAGAGCAGCATGCGGATGTGGTGGCTTTGCATACTCTTCACATGCACCCGGCTGTACCAGCCGCAGCGTAGCAGTTGAGCGATGCCACGGGCATCGTGTTTGTCGGTCTTGTTGCGCATTGCTGAGAGTGCGCCTTTGACCTGGCGCGCTTCCATGCAGATGGCTTCGAAGCCTGCCGATTGCAGGCCGTAGGTCAGGTACTGGGCAAGCGTGCCGGCTTCAAGACCGACACTTTCAATATCGAGTTTGAGTTCGTCCAGATAACCGACAATGTCCTGAACGTCAGAGGCCAGCTTGGTCTCGGCAAAAAACTTACCCTCATCATCGATGACGCAGATGTTGACGGTTCGCAGTGACACGTCAAGTCCGGCATAGTAAATCATGGCTTTCTCCCTTCATGATGTGTACTACCATCGTACTGGGAACAAGGTCTCTTAAAGACCCGCCCGATTACTAATGCTCCTGGCCGAAAGCGGACCCTAATTTCACCCAATTTCTGCCGATCCGAACGGCCGCTTTCGGGAAAAGCGGACATTGAGACCCGATCTGACATTGATTGGATCTGAGTCAGTACAGATAGGGCCGTCCGTGCTAGGGGAGTGTGGGTCGATGGGGTTACCAACTTTCCTGTGAAGGACGCACGTCTACCTCAAATGACCAGGCCGAGCGCGGTTGCTGTGACAGAAAGTACGCGGTCGTAGCTATATCATCCGGGTCCAGCGTCTCGGGTGCCTCGACGTTTGCATCTGAATCCAGAGATTTGACGCCTCCGTCGATGATGATGAGCGAAACGTGAATTCCGCTTGGCCACAGGTGTCTAGCCATTGCCTGGGCCAAACTGCGCTGAGATGCTTTCGCCGGCGCAAACGCAGTGGTAAACGGCTTGCCGCGCAGAGACGCGGTGGCGCCGATGAAAATGATGCTGCCGGTTTTTTTCTCTTTCATCGATGGGATGACCTCTTTGGAAACAAGGAACGCACCCATCGTGTTAATGCGCCATGACTGTTCAAAGTCGTGTGCGCTCAGCTCTTCTATGTTTCCCCACACCCCGGAGCCGGCGTTGTACACGAGTACATCAATCTCTCCCATATCGGCGCGAACTGCTGCGAACGCAGTTTCGACAGCTGATGGAACGGTGACATCACACGCGTAGACCTTAGCCGAATCGATTTCGGCCGCGAGTTTGCTGGAATATTCGGTCTTTCGAGACAACAAGGCAATGGCGTATCCCTCCGAAGCGAATCGCCGGGCAAACGAGGCGCCGTTCTGAGGCCCGATGCCCACAACCGCACATACCGGTTTTGTCATTTGAATCTCCCTCTTTTGCTAATCATACTAGGACAGCATCTGCAGCCAATCCTGGACATTTTCCCATACCTCCTATTCGAGTTCGCGGCCTGTCAACATACGGTAGTGGAAAACTCCGGTCGAACGTCTGCTTTACACTCAATAGCGGCCGTTGAACTGATACGATAGCGAGAGGCCGTTACCGGCCAAGAGCGGACATTTCTTTCGCTCGAATTGGCTCAGAAGCGCCAGCTATAGCTGACTTCGAGTTCCCACTGATGCATCTTGATCTCGATGTCCTGGGTCGGGTCGAACGGGTTGATACCGCTTTGTTTACCTTCCAGTGCATACATAAACGAAACGTTGAACTCGTTACCGTTGCCTCGTTTCTTGGTGAAGCCGAGCGCAATGTGATCTTCGATAACGGCCGGTGCCACAATGTTGAGCAGCACCTCTGTGTCAGGAATCGGTTGTGACCCGTTGCTGTAGCCTGCACGCCAGGTCCAGTCGGATCCGGTATTCCACTCGATACCCACTTTGTAGATCGTCATGTCATCCCAGCCGAAACCCGCGCCGTTACTGCCGCCAAAACAGCCGCTAAAGTCTGTGCTCATTGAATTGACCGTTGGGCAGGTAAACAGGTTTGCAAATGCGTTTCCGACCGAATCTACATCGCTGTACCAGATATGTTCTACATCAAAGCTTATCGAAAGTCCTTCGCTCGCTTTGAATGTCAGGCCGATTCTTGCGTTCGCTGGAATATCGAATCCACCGTCTTGGGCAAACAGGTCAGAGTAGGCATCGAGTTCACTCATTCCGATTTTTGTCTGATACATTGCGGCGAGGCTGGCAGAATCGCCAAGTGCTGCATCAAATCCCAGTTTTGCGCCGACGCCGGTTGAAAACTCGTGGCCATTGTCCGACAAACTGTCTGGAAATACGGTGCCGCCGCTCATTGCGAACGTCTCGGTGAATCCAGCAAACGTGCCGATGCCGTACGCCTCAAAAGACTGGAGGGCGAAAACCAGCGCTGCACCCCAGGCGAAACGGCCGCCTACCTTACTTGCATATGCGACATCCAGAAAAGCCTGCGATAAATCAACGCCTGCTGTACCTGCTCCGAAGGTCCCCGGCAAAGTCATGACGGACGCAGGTCCCGGACCATCGGGGTCAAACGTGGCGTTCCCAGCTTCCCACTTTGTGTTCATACCACCGCGACCGTAAAACGCGACGCCAAGCGCGCTATTTGCTCCGATGCCCCAGACATAAGCAACATGCGGGATAACAAAGTATTCGCGCGCACTGTCCAGATTGTTGGGCCCTATGGTGAAGGCACCACCCTGGCCGTTAGCCAGGCTCGCCGAAGTCGAATAGCTTCGCAATGGACTAAACAGTGCGCCGCCAACATCAAGTTTGCCTACCGCAAAAACGGCAGCGGCCGGATTATTGGCAACAGAGATAGAATCGTCAGCGCCGGAAATACCGGCACCTGCCATGCCCTTGTTCTTGGTACCTGTTCCGTGGGTGAAATAGCCGTTGGTCGCTGACGCTGTGCCTGAAACAGCCAAAAGCAGTCCAACCGCCAGACACAGGAGCGCAATGGTCAACAGAACCCATCGAATCCGGTATGCGATGTCCGCAGGGGTGTTTATGAGCGGCCTTGCAATATCCATTGAATAGTCATCGGCCCCCACTATTTGCCTGAGGAGACTTCGGCAGCCTGGCGATCTTGGGATCCTTCGAGGGGCGTTCCATGGCTTCTCCGAGGAAGCGAGGACCCGTGGCTTTCCGTCCCCGCCTTTCGACGGGTTTGGCTTTGTCGTTCATTGTTGTAGTTTCTTTATACGCCAAGCCGTTGGAAAAAGCCTGATTGTAAACGTAATTGGGCTTTTTCCAACTACTAGAGGTAGGCAAATCAGCCAAATTTCAGGCAGCTTAACCTGCCTTGTACTACGCTTAGAAGATAACATCGACAAAGCCGAAATCAATTTAATCCCATTGTCGTTATCGACATACGGATGCGACTGATTTTGCCGTCAACTTAATCAAGAGCACACAGGAGTAAGATCATGAGCGCATTTATCGTTGTTGACATGACACCCACCGATGTGGAGAAACTGAAGGAGTACGGCGCCGCGGCTGCCCCCACCGTCGCCCGGTATGACGGCGAGTTCGTTGTGAGAGGCGCGATTGAACCCCTGAATGGCGGTAACCATCGCGAGACCAAGGTCATTATCCAATTTCCCGATCGTGAGGCTGCGCTGAATTGGTATGAGTCCGACGATTACCAGAACTTGATCCCGTTGCGAGACCAGTGCATGGATGCAACTTTTCACCTGGTTGGTTAATGCCTCCACCGACGCGGTAACCTGCGCGGCTGATTTAAGCCTTTAGCCGGTATTGACAAGTTAACGAATTCGGATACCGGAACGTGGGAATGTCATGCGTCTTTCGACCTCAAAACACGCTCGGAGTGGGTGCGTGCATCGACATATAAGGCTTTAAGACCCCTATCCGGTAGCGCCAGCCCACGCCTGCAAGTTAACTTGTCAATACGCGATTATGCCCAAACGCATAATCACCCCCTTCTTTTGATACCTTGGCATGTCAGCCTACAGTCAATATAGAGTTCCCAGCCTGTTGTTATCTGCGTGCGATCGCAGCTAACAATTACTCATATCCACCTCTCTTATTGCCTTTCTCTTTGGCTGAAGGTGTCTAGCAAACTAGGGGCGATTCAAAGAGACACATCTGATATTTTTGAACAGCACCAGAGGAGCAGACATCTCCAAGCTGCTTGAAATCAGTTCACTCTCTCCCGGACCAGTGAATATACCCCGAATATGTCCCTGGCTGAGACGAATGCGCCTAAGATTAAGGAGCACCGTGGTTGTCTTGTGACCCCCATCGCAGAAGGGCTTGTTCTTCGACTCGCTACGACGACATGCTGCCGCCATCGCCATCTTATTAATATTCTAGTCCAAAAGCGTCCAATAAGACGGCTAAGCGGATACTATAATCGTGTCCGGACACACCTGTCCTTGATGAACGATGAATTTTTCAGGGGGCACCAGCAGAAAGAAAGGAGCTCTGAGGATTGACGTGAAGATCTCAATCGGCCATTCGCGGGGCACTCGAGATCACTCCGTCAGCCCGTCGTTGGCGACGCTATGAGGGAACGAGAACTGAGACTGGCGGTCGTGTGCTACGGAGGCGTGTCTCTCGCCGTCTACACGCACGGCGTCACTAAAGAGATTCAGAAACTTGTTCGCGCTTCGAAGATCTTTTATGGCTTGGACAAGCGCAGTCGCCACGAGACGTCCTATACGGCTGCCTCGGACGATGGCTCGGAGCGAGAAACAGATACCGAGGAGGTATATTTCGACCTACTCAAGGCGATAGCTCGCAAGCTGGAGCTTCGTGTCATCGTTGACGTGGTCGCTGGGGCTTCGGCAGGCGGTATCAACGCCGTGGCGCTCAGCCGCGCCTTAGCGCACGACCTGCCGCTGGACACTCACCGTGAGCTGTGGTTGCAATGCGCGGACGTGAGCGAGTTGATGGAAAGTCGCTACCATCCAAAGGCGTGGACCAAGTGGTACATGACCCTACTGGTTCAGCGATGGTCTAAGCACGCACTCCGGCGCCTTCTATCCGACCCGGAGAGCCGCCGGAAATTTTCAATGCTGGTGCGCTCGCCTTGGTTTCGACCGCCGTTTTCTGGGCGAAGGCTCAGCCATATGTTGCTAAACGCGATGAGCGAAATGGGTCTGCAGTGCGATCCATCACAGTCCCTGCTACCGGTTGGTCACAAACTCGAGTGTCTCATCAGCGTGACTGATTTCTTCGGCTATCCGCAAGCCGTGCCGCTTAACGATCCACCGATTGTGTACGAACGCGAACATCGACACATCTGGCGGTTTATTCATCTCCAAACTGTGACCGGGGAACAGATTAGCGACTTGCAGGCCGAAAACATCCCGGGCCTGGTATTTGCCCAGCGAGCCAGTTCGTCGTATGCAGGGGCCTTCCCGCCGGTGCAGCTTAAAGAAATGGACGAAGTGCTTAAGGAGCGCGGTGAGCCCTGGCCGGCACGGAGTTCATTCTTGGAACGAAATCTCTCGTCGTTGACAGATGCTGGTCTGGACCCGGAGGATAGCTACTTTATTGATGGCGGCATCGTCAACAACAAGCCTTTTGCCCAGGCTATCACCGCACTAGAAAGTCGACCCGCTCATCGCCAGGTGGATCGACGCATTATCTACATTGAACCAAACCCAAAAACGGCGATTGTGAACCCATCTGGTTCGCCGCCCGGCTTCTTTCGCACATTACGTGCGGCACTATCCGAAATTCCTCGTAATGAGCCGATCGTTGATGATTTAGAGTGGCTCGCCGATTTCAGCGCACGCATTCAAAATGTTAAAGGAATTGTCGAAGCCAATCGTTCGCATATTTCCGCATGCACTGAAAAGCTCATGGGAACTGAGGAGTCCTATCGCCCTTGCGCAGAGGAACTTGTCGATTTGCGCGATCAGGCAAACCGCGTTGCTGCCGATGAGGCGGGCTATACCTACGCTGCATACGTTCGCTTAAAGGTCTCCGGATTGCTCGACGGAATCGTAGATCTGCTCATCAGATTGTGCCGTTGCACACCCCAATTGCAGCCTAAATTGGCGTTACGCGCATCTCTCGAAGAGTGGGCAAGCGAGCGTGGGTTACTCGCGTCGTGGAATCCGAACACGAACACAGGGCTGATCGATTTTTTGAAGCGCTTCGATCTTGGTATTCGCATGCGTCGGCTTCGGTTTGTAATCCGCGCGTTAAATGATCTGTACCAGGCTTCATGGGTCGATGACAAAACGAGCCACAGCCTAGATTACTGCAAAACACAGACGTATGCGCTGCTTGGGGAGTTTTCAGAGCGGGTGCGGGTCAGCTTTTACAGCCCTGCGTTGGTGGAGTCTGCCCGACGATATCTAGCCGACCAGAAACCCATACGCCGAAATCTTGTCAAGGTCCTAGATCGGTTGGCCACTGAACTTGACCTCGCAGCACTCGACAAGGCTGCGGACGGTTTAGTTGCAGATTTCGGCAGCCAAATCGATGCGCCGCAGCTGCGGCGCGAGGTGGTAACCGCCTATCTGGGATTTCCATTTTTTGATGTTGCTACTTACCCCTTGCTGCAGGAGCGCGACCCGCATGAACTGGAGGTTATTAAAGTCGATCGTATCAGTCCGGACGACGCGCGTAGCATTCGGACCGGAGGCGCTGCGGCAACGCTTAAGGGTATTGAACTGGGCCATTTTGGAGCTTTTTTCAGCCGCACATATCGGGAAAACGATTATCTCTGGGGCCGTCTGCACGCGGCAGATCGACTCGTAGACATACTGCTTAGCGCGGTCCCAGAAGCACGGCCCATTGACGGTTTCACCTTTAAGGTGAAGCTCTTTCAATCGATCCTTCGGAGTGAAAAACCACATTTGATCCAGAGTGCCGAGTTGCTAGCCCAGCTAGGGCAAGAGGTACCCAC
>JACZTO010000077.1 GCA_022573655.1 Pseudomonadota bacterium | reverse complement strand
TCGCGATTGTTGCGATCAACAGCAACGATGCGAATAGTCATCCGGGCGACAGCCCGGAGAAGATGAAAGAGGAAACCGCCACCTGGGGATACACGTTCCCCTACCTTATCGATGGCGATCAAAGTGTCGCCAAATCCTACCGTGCGGCCTGCACTCCCGATTTTTTTCTGTTTGATGCAGATAAAAAGCTTGTTTACCGCGGCCAACTGGACGCAAGCCGGCCCGCGAACAATGTGCCGGTGAATGGCGAGGATCTGCGTGCGGCGCTCGATGCTGTATTGAGCGGCGACTCTGTTTCTGCAGAGCAGGCACCGAGCATCGGTTGCAGCATCAAGTGGACGCCCGGCAATGAACCGGACTATTTCAGCTAATGGTGATGAATCATCGATGTTCCTTAGTTCAGGTACGCGGGAGGACTTCGCTCCGCCACGCCCCATGGCGGCGATTTGTGTAACAGCACCGTCAATCCCTCCGCGGAGGTGCACCCCTCCGCGGAGGGATTCGTGATCAGCGCGGTGCCATTGGCATCGATATCATCATCGAGCGTGTCCTCGAGGCGATATCCGCAGTGCGGCACGGCCTGGCCGTCGGGTCGCTTGAAATACCAGCGATCCAGGTAGTCTTTCGCAATAGCAAAACCGCCCTCGTGCACTAAGCGATGATGGCGCGTGCACAACAGCAGCAGGTTATCGAGACTGGTCTCACCGCCGGCGGACCAGTGCTGGATGTGGTGCGCATCGACGAAGCGCTTATTATTACAGCCGGGGAATACGCAGCCCTGGTCCCGGGCCCACAGCGCCCGTTTGATCGCTTTGGGCACCGTGCGGGTCTTGCGGCCGACGTTTAGTGGCTCACCATCTTCGTCCTCGACGAGGATGACCGTCTCACCGTCACAGCAAAGCCGCCTCACCGACTCGATCGGCAAACCCGATCGACCGCGGCCCTCGCTTAGCGCCGAGCGATCCACGTGCACGGTGACCTGGTAGTTCTCCGAAGAACCGGTCGATGCCTCGCGTTGCCCGGTGAGGTAGGCATTGGCCATGGTCACCAGGGCATCGGCCTGCTGTGCCGCCCAGCTCTCATCGGCAAACTCCGGGCCTTGCGATGTACTGGCCTCGCGGGCTTTGTCGAGCGCCTTGTCGATCAGCTCCCCGGCCTCGAGCGGCAGTTCCACCGTGATCGTCATGGTGCCACGCGCAGCATCACGATGGATGCGCAGCGAGCGCTTTGCATATGCGCGATTAGCCTCGCTAAGGGAATCCGCCGTGCCACAGCGTAATTCCCGGCAGCGTTCCTCGACCCGTGCGGCAGTGGTATTCAGGGCAAAGGCAAGCAGCGCCTCTTCGAGGGCGCGCAAGGTTTCGACGTCGAGATCGTTCGTGGGTTCATCCAGCAGAAGCACGTTGGCTCCCTGGCGCAACGTCTTGGCGAGGTGCAATCGGTTGCGCTCTCCGCCCGACAGATCCCCCACGCGTTTTTGTTGATCTGCCCCGCGAAAGTTGAAACGACTGACGTAGGCGCGCGAGGGAATCTCGTACCCGGCGATGCGGATGATGTCGTCGCCTTCGGACAGCTCCTCCCAGACCGTTCGCTCGCCCGCGAGAGATTCGCGGCTCTGATCCATGTAAGCGAGCTTTGCCGTTTCGCCGAACTCGATGGTCCCGCTGTCCGGCGCTTCCTCGCCGCAGAGCATTCGAAAGAGCGTCGTCTTGCCGGCCCCGTTGCCGCCGATGATGCCGACGATGGCGCCTGGGGGAACGTTGAATGAAAGCCCCTCGATGAGAACGCGCCCCTCGAAAGATTTGGTGAGAGCGTCGACTTCGATCACCTTGCCGCCGAGTCGTGGACCCGGCGGAATGTAGAGTTCCTGTGTCTCGTAGCGTTGCTGCTCGTCTTTCGACATGAGTTCCTCGAAGCGGGCAAGCCTGGCTTTGCTCTTCGCCTGACGGGCTCGTGGATTCGATCGCACCCAATCGAGCTCGGACTTGATGGAGCGCTGGCGCGCTCGCTCCTGGCTCTGCTCGACCCCGAGGCGTTTTCCCTTGGCGGCGAGCCATGCGGAGTAATTGCCTTCGAATGGTATGCCGCGTCCGCGGTCGAGCTCCAGAATCCAACCCGCGACGTTGTCGAGAAAATAGCGATCATGAGTGACGGCAATAACCGTGCTGGGATACTCGTCGAGAAAACGCTCGAGCCAGGCAACAGATTCCGCATCGAGATGGTTGGTCGGCTCGTCGAGCAGCAGCATGTCGGGTTGCGAGAGCAGCAATCGACACAACGCGATGCGGCGGCGCTCACCGCCGGATAATTTTGTGACGTCGGCGTCCCAGGGTGGCAGGCGCAAGGCGTCGGCAGCGATTTCAAGTTTACGGTCGAGTTCCCACGCACCTTCCGAGTCAATCGCATCCTGCAACTTACCCTGTTCTTCGAGCAGCGCATTCATCTCATCGTCGTTCATGGGCTCGGCGAACTGCATGCTGATCTCGTTGAAGCGGTCGAGGAGCGCCTTGGTTTCTGCAACACCTTCCTCGACGTTGCCACGCACATCTTTTTCGGGATCGAGCTCGGGCTCCTGCGGCAAATAGCCGATCTTGATGCCGGGCTGTGGTCGCGCCTCGCCGTCGATATCGGTATCGAGGCCCGCCATGATACGCAGGAGTGTCGACTTGCCGGAACCATTCAGACCCAGGACGCCGATCTTGGCGCCCGGAAAGAATGACAGGGAGATGTCACGCAGAATGTGCCGCTTGGGCGGCACAATCTTTGCGACGCCGTTCATTGTGTAGATGTATTGTGCCATGGTTCTTTGCCCGTCCTTGCGCGCATTATCCGGTATGCTGCGTCGCATGAAAATAGCCACGATCGACAAAGTGCTGGTTTACAAGGGGGAGGAGATTGCGGCCTATGGCTTCGGTGATCCGCATCCGTTCGGTACAGACCGGCATGATGTGTTCCACAAGGAACTCGACGCGGCCAATCTTGCCGATGCCATCGACTTCGGCCATCCGCGTCCTGCCGAAGTTGACGAGCTCGCCCTGTTTCACAGCGCCGACTATATCGACAAGGTTTCCCGACTGTCAGCCGCAGGTACGGGTTGGCTCGATGATGGCGATACGCCGGCTGTGCCCGGCATTTACGACGCGGCCTCGGCAGTCGTCGGCGCGGTACTTTGCGCGGTGGATGAGGTCATGCATGGCAACTACAAACGGGCGTTTATCCCCATTGCCGGATTGCATCACGCCGCTCGCGATTCCGCGGCCGGTTTCTGTGTCTTTAATGATTGTGGCATCGCCGCCGAGTACCTTCGCAAACAGTTCGGGGTTGCTCGAGTCGCCTATGTCGATATCGACGCGCACCATGGCGACGGCATGTTTTACGGATTCGAGGATGACCCGGATCTGATATTCGCCGACATCCATGAAGACGGGCGTTTTCTGTATCCGGGCACCGGCGCCGCCGAAGAAACGGGAACCGGCAGGGCGCGCGGCACGAAACTCAATATCCCACTCGCGCCGGGCGCCGACGATAGCGATTTTCACCGCGCGTGGGCACGGGTGGAGACCTACCTGGAGGAAGCCAAACCCGAGTTCATCCTGATGCAATGCGGGGCGGATAGCCTGCAAGGTGACCCCATCACTCACCTGTGCTTGACCGAAGAAGCGCATGCGAGTGCTGCGGCATCGTTGTGCCGGCTGGCAGACAAACACTGCGGAGGCAAAATCGTCGCCATGGGAGGCGGTGGTTATAATCGCCGCAACGTGGCTCGCGCGTGGACCCGCGTAGTCCAAGCCTTCGTGGAAACACGCTAGGTCCACAGGTAAGATCGCGAAACTTGCGTCGCCACCATTCCCAGCCATTAATGGAGCCCCCATGTTCAACACAGCAACGACTATCGATTCCTTCGATCCCGAAATCGCGAAAGCCATCAGCGCAGAAAATCGCCGCCAGGAAGAACATGTCGAGTTGATCGCCTCCGAGAATTACGCGAGCCCGCTGGTCATGAAGGCGCAAGGAACGCAATTGACGAATAAGTACGCTGAGGGGTATCCGGGCAAACGTTACTACGGTGGCTGCGAATACGTCGATGACGTAGAGACGCTGGCTATCGAGCGTGCCAAGCAACTCTTTGCGGCAGATTACGCCAACGTACAACCGCACTCAGGGTCGCAAGCCAATGCGGCCGTCTACCACGCGCTGGTCAATCCCGGCGACACGATTTTGGGCATGAGCCTGGCCGAAGGCGGGCACCTGACGCATGGCTCAAAGGTCAACTTTTCCGGCAAGTTATTTAATGCAGTGCAGTACGGCCTGGTGGCGGACACTGGCCTGATTGACTACGACCAGGTACAGGCGCTGGCGAATGAGCACAAGCCGAAAATGATCGTGGCCGGCTTCTCGGCCTATTCCCGGATTGCCGACTGGGCACGCTTCAGGGAAATCGCCGATAGCGTCGACGCTTATCTTTTTGTGGACATGGCGCACGTTGCCGGACTGGTCGCGACAGGGCACTACCCGAGCCCCATGCCTCACGCTGACGTATGCACGACGACGACGCACAAGACGTTGCGTGGTCCTCGAGGTGGCATGATACTCGCGCGCGAAAACGCGGAGCTGGCAAAGAAATTCAATTCGCTGGTTTTCCCGGGCACACAGGGTGGTCCGTTAATGCATGTCATCGCGGCGAAGGCTGTGGCTCTCAAGGAAGCGCTGCAGCCCGAATTCAAGGACTATCAGGGCAAAGTATGCGAGAACGCCAAGGTTATGGCCGGGGTGCTGATCGAGCGCGGCTATCCGATCGTGTCCGGTGGTACCGACAATCACCTGATGCTCGTTAGCCTCATCGACAAAGGCATCACCGGAAAAGACGCCGATGCGGCACTTGGCAGCGCTAACATTACGGTGAACAAGAACGCCGTTCCGAATGATCCACAGTCGCCTTTTGTCACGAGTGGGTTGCGTCTGGGTACGCCCGCGATCACGACACGCGGATTTGGCGTAGACGAAACGCGCCAGCTTAGCGGCTGGATAGCGGATATACTGGACGACCTGAAAAATGAGGAAACGATCGAGCGTGTCAAGAACCGGGTGCTTGATCTTTGCAAGCGATTCCCTGTTTACGTTTAGTTGTTAGCCAGCCATGCATTGCCCATTCTGCGCCCACGAAGAAACCAAAGTCATAGATTCGCGTCTTGCGGGTGAAGGCCGGCAAATTCGTCGGCGCCGGCAGTGTCTGGCCTGCAATGAACGCTTCACGACGTTCGAATCGGCGGAGCTTGTCATGCCAAAGCTGGTCAAGTCCGACAACAGCCGCCAGCCATTCGACGAGGCCAAGTTACGTTACAGCATGGTGCGTGCCCTGGAGAAGCGTCCGGTGCCCAGCGACGAGTTTGAGCAGGCGATTGGTCGTTTGATCCATAAACTCAGAACGATGGGCGAGCGCGAGGTACCGTCGCGCCTGGTAGGAGAGCTGGTCATGCAGGAACTGCATGAACTGGACGAGGTTGCCTACGTACGATATGCGTCTGTGTATCGACGCTTCCAGGACATCACTGAGTTTGAAGAAGAGATCAAACGTTTGCAGAAAATTTCGGAGACGGCGGCAAGTCGCGAACAAATGTCACTACTGCCTGATTTGCCTGGTAAGAAAAGCAGGAAATAATGTCTCGTCCTGAGTATTCCGCCGAAGATTGCACGCATATGGCGCGTGCATTGCGACTGGCCGCCCGCGGCCGTTACACGGCACACCCCAATCCGATGGTTGGCTGTGTGTTGGTCAAGAATCACAACATTGTCGGCGAGGGCTGGCACGTGCGTACGGGTGACGCTCATGCCGAGATCAATGCCCTGCAGGCGGCCGGTGGCCAGGCCCGGGGGGCAACGGCCTACATAACACTGGAACCTTGCGCTCATCACGGCAAAACGCCACCTTGCACCGACGCCCTGATTGAGGCGGGCGTGCGCAACGTCATCGTCGCGACGCAAGATCCCTTCGCGGGCAATGCAGGAAGCGGACTGAAGCTGTTGGACGACGCCGGCATCGCTACGAATGATGGCCTGAATTTCCTTGAGGGGATTCTCACGCAACGACTTCAGGTAACTCATCTTGGTGAACGTGTTCGTGATGAGGTATTCGAGTGCCTCATCCAACGCCGCCAGCGGAGCAGACGCTTTCACTTCCAAACGTTGCCCGGCCACAAAGAATCCCGCTTCCGTAAGCAACTCGGCCAACAGGTGTGTCAACCGTTCCCGACGACCACGATTTTCGTCAGCCAGATCACGGTGGATTCGTTTTAT
>JACZTO010000076.1 GCA_022573655.1 Pseudomonadota bacterium | reverse complement strand
GAGCTTCTACAGGACGTTTCGGAAGATGAACTAAAGGACTTCACGCGGGCGGAAATTCCACTCAAGGTTTCCGGGTCGCTAACGTCACCAAGCGTCAAACCCGACGTCGAAAAACTATTACGTAAACAAGTTGAGGAAAAAATAAAGGACGAGCTCAAGAAACGGCTGAAGGATCTGTTCAACAAATGATCCAGCTTCGCGCATTCATTCTTATAACGTTGCTGATGTCGGCCAGCCTGCAGGGCGCCGAAATGCGCAGCGTCGAAGTTGAACATCACGATGGCACTTATACGATGGTGTCGGCGGTCTGGTTCGACGCTACAGTTGACCAGGTCTACGTCGTTTTTCGAGACTGGGACCTCTCCAGCGACTTTTCCAGTGCAATCGTCGAGGCATACGATATGGAGCCCGACGCACAGGGCAGACCGCAGTTCTATATTCGCAACCGCGGCTGCGTCCTGTTCTTTTGCAAATCATTCGAACGCCAGGGTTACGTAGAGGAACTACCCAACAAGCTCCTGCGCGCATTCGCCAACCCTGAAACCAGCGACTTCCATTTCAGTGACGAGAGCTGGGAGTTTGTTGCGGAAGACGGTGGTACCGTCGTTACCTATGATCTTCGCATGAGTCCCAAGTTCTGGATTCCCCCGGCCATCGGGCCTTACCTGATCAAGCGAAAACTAAAGAACGATGGCGGGGATGCCATCCACAGGATAGAGGCCATCGCGCGACAGGTTGGCCATGAACCAACCGGCGATGAATAAACTGGCAACCAGTAATTTCGCCGAGCGCCTGCTCAAATGGTTCGACGCGTACGGCCGCACTGATTTGCCGTGGCAAAAAGAAGTGGGTGCTTATGGCATTTGGGTGTCCGAAATCATGCTGCAACAAACGCAAGTTCAGACAGTCATTCCCTATTATCAGAACTTCATTGCCAGATTTCCCAATGTCATTACACTCGCCAACGCGAATCTCGACGAGGTGTTGCAGCAATGGTCAGGGCTTGGTTATTACGCACGAGCGCGCAACCTGCATCGCGCGGCACAAGTTGTGCGCGACGCGCACGAGGGAGAATTTCCTTGCGAATTCAACGCCGTGGTCGAATTACCGGGCATCGGTCGTTCTACCGCTGGCGCGATTATGTCCCTCGCGTTCAATCAGTGCTACGCGATTCTCGACGGCAATGTGAAACGCGTCCTGGCACGCCACGAATTGATTGCCGGTTGGCCGGGCAAACCCGGTGTTGCGAAAGAATTATGGGCCGTTGCCGAAAGCCGTACACCACTGTCGAAAGTTGCTGCGTACACACAAGCGATCATGGATCTCGGCGCAACCGTCTGTACACGCAGCAAGCCATCTTGTGATCGCTGCCCTGTCAGCGGCGATTGCCAGGCACAACTTGCAGGCACGATGAGTGACTATCCCGGACGCAAACCCAGGAAAGTGAAGCCATTGCGGAGCACGACGATGGTGCTGGCCAGCAACAGCGGCCAGGTGTACCTGGAGCGCCGGCCCGAAGCGGGAATATGGGGCGGTCTTTGGAGTTTGCCGGAACTCGGAGATCGGACGCTGGATGACTGGTGTGATGAGATTCTCGGCTCGACCGCTGTCGCGTTCGATGCATGGCCGGTCCTGAGGCATAGCTTCAGCCACTACGATCTGGACATCCATCCTGTAGTCGTGCGCGTCAACCCCCGCGCGAGTACAGTAGCCGATGGCGATAACGAAACATGGTATGGCCTTGAAGACCTTCCACCGGGCGGCATCGCGGCACCGGTGCAGAAACTTCTGGACCAACTCATGGTTGATCATGCAAAGAAGAGTGGATATGTCTCGCAAAATTAAATGCGTCATGCTCGGCGAGGATGCGGAAGGCCTCGACTACGCACCCTATCCGGGCGATCTCGGCCAGCGAATCTATGACAAGGTGTCGAAACTGGCATGGCAACGCTGGCTAGCTCACCAGACCATGCTTATCAACGAGTATCGACTGACGCCGATGGAACCCGAAGCGCGCAAATATCTCGAAACAGAGATGGAGAAGTTCTTTTTCGGCGAAGGCTCGTCTGCGCCCAAGGAATTTGTGCCACCTACGCCCTGACGCAGTACTGCACGCTGAACATACACTGGGTATCTGTCCAGATCTTTGCCACACTGAAACCGACTTGCTCGACCATGTCAGCAAATCCCTCGATAGTGTATTTGTGTGAATACTCCGTGAGGATGGCTTCACCGTTGGCAAGGTTGAACTCGGTATTGCCAATCGCAAACGTTTGCTCCACCTGGCTGACCAGCTCGATCACAACACGACCATTGTCCTGGTCGTAATTGGCGCTGTGCGCGAATTCGGTGACGTCGAAATTTGCGCCGTAATCACGGTTCAGGTGCTGCAGCATGTTGAGGTTGAACTCGGCGGTTACCCCGGCTGAATCATTGTAGGCACGTTCTATCAATTTCGGGTCTTTTTGCAGGTCGACGCCGATCAGCAAGGCGCCGTTTTCGCCTGCTTCGTGATGCATTACGCGTAATAATTCAAGCGCAGCATCGTGTTCAAAGTTGCCGATTGTCGAACCCGGGAAGTACGCGATGTTACGGACCGGAGTGATCGCCGGGCTTGGTAACTGGAAATGCTGCGTAAAGTCCGCGACCACGGGCAGAACGTCAACGTGTGGATACTCGTCGCGAATCTGCGCCGCGCAGGCATGCAGGTAATCCCCTGATATATCGACGGGGACATATGCCGCAAGCGCAGGCAAATGATCAAGCAACAGCCGGGTTTTCAGGCTTGAGCCACTGCCAAACTCTATGAGGCTTGCCCGTTCGCCGACAAGCGCACAAATTTCGTCCATGTTGTCGCGCATGATGCCGAGTTCCGTTGCCGTCAGGTAGTACTCAGGCAGGCGTGTGATTTCGTCAAATAGTTGTGATCCACGTTGATCGTAAAAGTACTTCGGCGAAATTTTCTTAACCTCGCCCGAAAGACCGTCGACAATCTCACGCAGTTCTGCGGCGTTAGCAGTCATGGCCATCCTTCGCCAGCCGGATGCCAAGAAATTGCCAGCGAGCATCAGGATAAAAGAAGCTGCGATAGCTGCTGCGAATATGATCGCCGGCCGTAACACAGGAGCCACCGCGAACGGTCATCTGGTTGCACATGAACTTGCCGTTGTATTCGCCCAGGGACCCTGCGAGTGGCTTGAAACCGGGGTACGGAGCATACGCAGACGCCGTCCACTCCCAGACGTCGCCCATGAACTGCCGTGTGTTGGATGCGACCGGATGCCAGTGTCCCGATTCCAGCAAGTTGCCGCCTGGAGATTGCTTGCTGGCGGCAAGCTCCCATTCGAACTCGGTTGGCAGTCGCGCGCCCGCCCAGCGCGCGAACGCATCGGCTTCGTAATAACTGACATGGCAAACCGGAGCGTTGCCAGCAATCGTTTGCATTCCGCCCAGCGTGAATTCCTGCTCGAGTGCATCATCCCAGTACAGTGGCCGCTGCCAGTCGCGCTCATTGACGATGGCCCAGCCGTCGGACAACCACAGCGCGCATTGCCGATAGCCGCCGTCACGCACAAAATCACGAAACTCGTCATTCGTAATCAAGCGATCGCCGATCTGATGATCTTGCAACAGCGCGTCGTGACGTGGCGTTTCATTGTCGAAGCAAAATCCGGTGCCGGTTGCGCCGATCGGGTGAATACCACCACTTTCCTTGAGATATGCATAAGAACCGACTGCCGTAGCGGACGACGATAACAACGATCGATTGACTACTGGCTTGAGCGGGTTGCGCCAAAACACATGTTTGATATCCGTTAGCAGTAACTCCTGATGCTGCTGTTCGTGATTGAGGCCAAGAGTAATGACCGCCAAAGCACTTTCATCAAGAGAGTGGGATTCAAAAAGCCCCGACATGGCGGCATCTACGTGCGTGCGGTAGTCGAGTATCCGGGCCAGAGTCGGACGCGACAGCAAACCCCGTTCGGGCCGTGCATGCATATGCCCGACTGCGTAGTAGTACGAATTGAACAGGTAGTGGTAGGACTCGTCGAAGCACGAGTAGGCAGTCGCGAATGGGTCGAGCACAAAGTGCTCGAAAAACCAGGTGACATGCGCGAGATGCCACTTCGTCGGGCTGACGTCGGGCATTGTTTGCACCACCGTATCTTCGGGCTGCAGCTCGGCAATTAACGAGAGCGTGCGCGCTCGAATTTCGCGATAGCGATCGGACAATACGGCAACAGGTGCGGATTCGGCGGACAACATGAATCTAGTTCAACGGCAGCTCGGTTTTCTTTTGTACGGTCCGGATGGACACGCTGGAGTTAACGCGTGCGACGCCCGGTAGTCGAGTCAGAGAATCCCTGTGCAGACGTTCGAAATCAGCCATATCCGATACAACGACCCGCAACAGGTAGTCAAACTCCCCGGTCATAAGATAACACTCCATGACCTCGGGAATATTTCGCACCGCCTCCTCAAACGCGGCCAGCTCGCTTTCTCCCTCACGATGCAGGCCGATCTGGACGAATACGCTGCCCGTTAGTCCGACCGCAGCCTGGCTTACGAGCGCCACGTAGCAATCGATAATGCCCGTTTCTTCCAATACCCGGACGCGCCGGAGGCAGGCGGACTCGGAAAGACTGACGAGCTGCGCGAGGTGCACATTGCTAATGCGGCCATCATTTTGCAGGGCCTCGAGGATCGCCTTGTCGTAACGGTCGAGTGACATAGCAGAATATTTCCTTAAATAGGGTATATAAGACAGAAAATGCCACATCCAGCGCATTTTGTCACTGTATTCGCAAGAGAATGTCGCTCCGACAGAGGTATTGTGCTCCCATTAATAAGAAGAATTCGGGCTTTGGAGAGGAAACCATGAAGATCGGCGTTCCCAAGGAAATAAAAACCCTCGAATTTCGGGTTGGCATGACGCCAGCGGGCGTTCACGAAGTCGTCAGCGAAGGCCACGAAGTTATTGTCGAAAAAGATGCCGGTGCAGGCATTGGCGTTACTGACGCAGATTACGAAGCGGTCGGCGCGACAGTCGTTGGCACGGCAAAAGCGGTGTTTGCTGCGGCAGAAATGATCATCAAGGTCAAAGAACCGCAGTTGAACGAATGTGCAATGTTGCGCCCGGGGCAGGTGTTGTTCACGTACTTGCATCTTGCGGCCGACCCCGCCCAGGCAGAGGCATTGGTGAAGTCGGGCTCAACGGCTATCGCTTATGAAACAGTCACCTCACCCGACGGTTCGTTGCCGTTGTTGACGCCAATGTCCGAGGTTGCGGGTCGCCTGTCCATACAGGCCGGCGCTTTTGCCTTGCAAAAGACCAATGGCGGTTGCGGCAAGTTGCTTGGCGGCGTGCCCGGAGTGAGACCGGCAAAAGTGCTGGTCATTGGTGGTGGCGTATCCGGCATGAATGCGGCTGACATGGCTATTGGACTGGGCGCAGAAGTGACGATCGTCGATCGTTCGTTGCCACGCTTGCGCGAGTTGGACGATATCTGGGGTGGCCGCGTGCATACGGTTTACTCGACCCGGCACGCGATCGACGAATTGGCTCCAGAGTCCGACCTGATCATCGGTGCCGTTTTGGTCGCCGGTGCTGCTGCACCCAAGCTGGTGTCAGCGCAAAATGTCAAAGACATGCTGGCGGGATCCGTCATGGTCGATATCTCCATCGACCAGGGCGGTTGTTTCGAAACCAGCCGTCCGACGACCCACGCGGAGCCAACGTACGTCGTTGACGGGGTTGTGCACTACTGCGTCACCAACATGCCGGGTGCCGTTCCGCGCACCAGCACCTACGCTTTGACGAACGCGACATTGCCGTTTATCAGGTCACTGGCCAATCTTGGCTGGCAGGAAGCGCTGCTGAGTGACCCGCATCTGGCGAATGGCCTGAATGTTCATGCAGGGCACGTGAATCACGCGGCCGTCGCCCGAGACCTGGGCTACGATCATGTGTCTGCCACCGAGGCGCTTGGCTAGTCAATGATGACATCGGCGCGCGGGTCAAGATCACCGACGTTCGCGATGCTGATGTCGTACTTGTATTGCACCCGGGTGGGTGAGCTGGGTACGCATACGGTCAACTTGCCACTGCTGCCGCTGAAGGATCCGGACACATCCAGCCAGTTGGGCGGCGTATCGCCATCGTCATCCGGGCTCGTGATCGTTACCACCGCATTGGCATAGTTGAGCGTATCTGTTTTGTCCCGGCGCTTCGGAATCAGCCGGAATTGAAATTCACTTTTTGGCCTGATTTTCGAGATCGGGACCACGATAAGGCGTTAATCGCCATAGTGAATGGCGGTCAGCGTA
>JACZTO010000036.1 GCA_022573655.1 Pseudomonadota bacterium | reverse complement strand
CGACGCGTGCATGCAGCGCGCAGCTAAGCGGAAGGTGTAGTTTGAGCACAGGGGAAATCTTCCAGTCCTGGCTGCAGGAACGCAATATTGTAGATGTTGAAGCGTTCGTTCCCGATATGGCCGGTTCCGCACGGGGCAAAATTATCCCGGCTGACAAGTTCGGTTCGGGACATGTTGTTGGTGCCGGATGCGGCGAGTTTGCCTTGCACCGGCACATACTCGGCGCGATTGATGCGATGCGCGGCATTCTTGGCGACGACTTTGTTACAGCGTATACGGCCGTGAAAGACCACGAATACCGGGAGTTCCAGGGAATTATCACGCCGTATGAGCGTGACATTCTGATGCTTAATGTCTGAGCGCCCGGCTTCGTTTCAGAATGTGGTCCGAACAGGACGCGGCCCGATATAGCGGCTAGAATCAGCGACCACACCCTCACCCAACACACATCCAATCGAATTCGGGAGGCCGCCATGGCTGCGATCGAGAAACGGTCCCGCGAGGACTGGCAGGAGCTTGACAAGAATCATTACCTGCACCCATTTACCGACCACAAAGATCTTCATAAGCGGCGCTCGCAGATCATCACCCGGGCCGATGGTGTTTATATTTATGATGCAGACGACAAGAAGATCCTGGACGGAATGTCGGGCCTCTGGTGCGTCAATGCCGGGTATGGCCGCCAGGAAATAATTGCTGCCGCCGCGGAGCAAATGCAGGAGCTGCCGTACTACAACAGTTTCTTCCAGTGCTCGAATCCGCCGGCTATAGAATTGTCGGCCATGTTGCAGGAAATCAGCCAGCCGCAATTCAAGCGTATTTTCTTTGCCGGCTCGGGTTCGGAATCGAATGACACCATTGTGCGTATGGTGCGCACGTATTGGGACCTGATGGGGCAACCAGAGCGGCACACAATCATCAGCCGCAACAACGCTTATCATGGCTCGACGGTTGCGGCGGCGAGCCTTGGCGGTATGAAAGCGATGCACAAGCAAAGTGGCCTGCCGATACCTGGTATCGTTCACGTCGAACAGCCGTACTGGTTTGGTAGCGATCGAAGCATGTCAGTGGACGAATTCGGTCTGGCGGCAGCACGATCTATCGAAGACAAAATAAAGGAAATCGGCCCGGACAAGGTTGCAGCATTCATTGGCGAACCGATTCAGGGCGCGGGTGGCGTAATCGTACCGCCCGACTCTTATTGGCCCGAAGTGCAACGTATCTGTGATGAGTATGGAATTCTGCTGATTTCCGATGAGGTAATCACCGGATTCGGGCGCCTGGGCGAATGGTTTGGCGCTGATTATTTCAAGATTCGACCGGATTTCATGCCGTTTGCGAAGGGTGTGACGTCGGGATACCTGCCGTTGGGTGGCGTGTTCGTCAGTGATCGCGTTGCCGATGTATTGATCGATAAAGGTGGTGAGTTTTTTCATGGCTATACGTATTCCGGGCACCCCGTAGCCTGCGCTGTGGCAATCGCAAACCTCAAATTGATTCAGAGCGAGAATCTCGTGGCACGAATTCGAGACGATATCGGCCCCTATTTGCAACAGAAGTGGCGTGCATTGGGAGATCACCCGCTCGTCGGCGATACCCGCATGGTCGGTCTTATGGGTGCGCTGGAAATTGTCGAGAACAAGGATACGTTGCAACGCTTCGATGAAAAACGCGGTGTCGGAACAATCTGCCGGGAAAAACTTCTTGTCAACGGCGTCTGCATGCGCGCAGTGGGTGACACTGTAATTTGCGCGCCGCCGTTTGTACTGTCGCATGCCGAGGCTGACGAAATGATCGAGGCCACCTGGAAAGCTCTGGATCTGACGCAGCAAGCACTGTCGGCTGCATAAAATACCAAAATTGGGAGCAGCATTGTGGAGAAGCGTAAAAACGACCATGCGCTAGGCGCTGATAGCTTGTATGGCACGACGCCCGAGTCGACGTACGGTGGCGTCACGTCGTTCATGCGCCGCAAGTACAGAAAGGACTTGTCAGGTGTGGATGTGGCGGTGCTCGGCGTGCCGTTCGATACCGCAACAACGAATCGTCCGGGCGCGCGTTTCGGTCCACGGGCGATACGCAACGCTTCGACCATCATGGCATGGGAGCGTTCCTACGACATGGAGTTCGATCCGTTCGACAAACTGGCTGTTGCCGATGTCGGCGATTGCTCCTTCGATTTTGGGCAACCGGAAAAGGTGCCGGCCGAAATTGAAGAACAGGCCTGGAAAATTCTATCGCAAGGGCCAGCGCTGCTCACCCTCGGCGGTGATCATTTTATTTCTTATCCATTGATCAAGGCACATGTTCGACATCACGGCGGTCCACTTTCGTTATTACACTTCGATGCACATAGCGATACCTGGAAGGACGAGAATGACCGCGTAGATCACGGCACCATGTTCTATTGGGCCGCCAAGCAGGGGCTGGTAGATCCGGCTACGTCAGTGCAAATCGGGATACGGACCACGAACCCGGACACGATGGGCTTCAATATCATCGACGCGCCATCAGTTCATGCAAATGGCGTAGACGCCACTATTGCCGCCGCCAGAAAATACCTGGGTGATCGTCCTGTCTACCTCACCTTCGACATCGATTGTCTCGATCCCTGTTATGCACCAGGCACAGGGACTCCGGTTTGCGGTGGACTGACCAGCCATCAGGCGATGGCAATCCTGCGCGGCCTGAAAGGAATCAATGTTATCGGTATGGATATCGTTGAAGTTGCCCCGGCCTATGACGTGGGTGAAATTACCGCGCTTGCCGCATCTCATCTGGCGATGGAAATGCTGTACCTCTATGCGTGCCGTCCAGGCGGCGTTGCTGAGGGATAATGACGGTGGGTGAGAGCCGCGAACATACTGCCTCTTATTACGCAGCGACTGCGAATGCTGCAACCGACTTTCCACGTCTGCGGGGCGAACATCATTGTGATGTCGTCGTAGTCGGCGGCGGTTTCACCGGCGTTTCCACGATGTTGCACCTTGCTGAGCGCGGCTATGACGTGGTGCTTGTAGAAGCCAACCGTCTTGGCTGGGGCGCGTCAGGTCGCAATGGTGGGCAGTTGATAGACGGGTTCGTCAACGACGACAGGATAGAAAAGCGCTTTGGCAAAAGCGCGGCCGAGATGACGCATCGCATGGGGCTTGAGTGCCGCAATATCGTGGTGAAGCGAATCGAACAATATGGCATCGACTGTGATCTGACCTATGGCTTTATCGACCTCGCGCTGCGACCCGCTGACGTCAAGGAATTTGCCGAGCGCGCCGAGGAATATGCGCGCAGCCAATATCCACATGAAATACGTGTCGTACCCAAAGATGATGTGCCTAAACACGTCGGCTCGAAGAGTTACATCGGGGGACTGATTAATATGGGCAACGGGCATCTGCACCCTTTGAACCTGTGTATCGGAGAAGCGACAGCTGCAATTGAACTCGGGGCGAAGGTCTATGAGCAATCCCGTGTTACGCGCATTCACCACGGTGAAAAACCACGCGTCGATACGGACACGGGTAGAGTGCACGCAGGCAAGATTATCCTCGCTGGCAACGCATACTTGGGTCGAACAGAGCCAAAGCTGTCGGGCTACGTCATTCCCGCCGGCAGCTACATGATGGCGACGGAGCCTTTGTCGGAAGCACTGGCATCCGAGTTGCTGCCCACAAACATGGCTTGTTGCGACCAGCGCTCGGCCCTGGATTACTTCAGATTGTCGGCGGACGGGCGCATGTTGTGGGGTGGGCTATGCAACTACTCGGGAAGACGGCCCAAGAATATTGCCGACTCCTTGCGGCCCAGTATGCTCAAAGTGTTCCCACAGCTCGCTGACGCGCGCATCGACTACCAGTGGGGCGGCAACATAGCGATAAGCATCAATCGAATCCCGCAGTTCGGGCGGATCAAGGGTAACACTTACTACATTCAGGGTTACTCGGGACACGGCGTGGCGCCGACTCATATCGCCGGTAAGATTATGGCCGATATCGTCGGCGGTGATTCGGAAGAATTCGATTTGTTCGCGCGCGTAAAACACTGGTACCTGCCGGGCGGCAAGTGGTTTGCGAACCCTGCCGTCGCGCTCGGAATGCTGTATTACAGGATAAAAGAGTTGCTATAGGGAAGCTCTGAATTGATCAGAGGTTCCCTGGTTTCCCGTTGCCGCAATATCGCCCGGCAGGAAGATGCGCACAATCATCTCAGCAATCTCATCCAGTGTTCCAGGCGCATCGATGTCGATGTTGCTCGACTTCTTGAGTTCATTCCCCAGAGCGATTAATCCGCCCGATGACAGACGAATCATATTGATCAACAGTGCCGGGTTACCGGCAGGCGCGACACCGAGTTCCTGCAGTTCTTCCCACAGGCCATAGGTCGCGTCGAAAAAAGGCTTCAAATGTGTGTCTATCAGCCAGTCGAGCCTGGGATTGGGGTAACTCGCTTCCTGGACCATAACCTTGTGCAGCGCTGGCTGGCTTTTCGCGTAACGGACATAGACATGAATCATCGCAATCATGCGTTCTTTCGGATTCATATCTTGATTTTCCTCCAGCGATGCCGCAATCGAATGCGTGAATTCACTGAATACACTGTCCGCCGCCGCCCGCCAGAGTTGCTCCTTGTTCTTGAAGTGATAGGTGATGAGCGGATGATGAACGCCGGCGCGTTCGGCGATGTTACGCGTTGACGTACCATTGAACCCGTTTTCGGAAAAAGCCTGAATAGCTGCGTCGAGTAGTTTTTGCTGAGTGATGACGCTGCGTTGTTGCTGTTTTCGCGCGGGTCGGGCGGAACTGGATGGGGTTTCTTCTGGCACGTTCAAACGTCCAAAACCAAAAATCCCGTCTAGGTTAGCGGGATTTAATGTTTTAGTCCAGTGTGGAAACGTTTGGCGGGCCGACACGGGTCGACACGGCCGCACGGGGCGGGCCTGGCTATTATTCGAGTGCGAACATCAAGCGTACGCCAGCCCTTTTTTCGACAATGGTGCCGTTATCAACAACTGGCTCGAACTCCCATTTCTCAACTGCGCGCATGGCGGATTGGACAAATATTTCGTCTGGCTCGGACCGCGGCGCTTCGATATCCTTAACCGTGCCATCCATAGCGACCGTGAAAGTAACGTCAACCCAGCCGGACAAATTGCGGCGTTGTGCGACGCGGGGATATTTTGGTGCAACATATCTTGTGCGACTTAGCGTGCTGACGCCAATCGGAGTGGCGTTGCGAACTGCGATCGCGGTTTCCTCAGCGGTGAGTGGTTGGGGCAACTCCACCTCGGCCTCGGGTACTGTGACCATATCCGCTGTGTTAGCGTCATATTGCTCAACGCCAACATCGCTTTGAGTGGAACTGATTACAGCATCGCCATCCTGACCTTGATCACCTGCATCTGGCGTTGTGGTGGCCTGGCGTTCAACTTCCTCGTGTTCGACCTCAACCCGGCGTTCAGCTTCCTCGCGTTCGACCTCAACCCGGCGTTCAGCTTCCTCGCGTTCGACCTCAACCTGGCGTTGCTGAGCCGCAAGTTCAGCCCGCGATCTCGATACTGCGTCGGTTACGGCAGTTAATTCACTATTCGATGGGTCTATCGCGCGTGCTGCGGCCAGCGAATCTTCCGCGGCGTTGATATAGCCGTTGTCGACTTCAGCACGTGCTTGCAGAACGAGCTTGCTGGCAATGACAGTCAGGCCCTGTCGAGCCGTTGTGTTGTCCGGTTCGGCCGACAATACAAGCTCATAGTAATAGCGGGCGTTGTCATTCGGCGGAGCGAGCAGATCACCATTTTCAAGTCTGGCGTTGGCTCTTGCAAGTACGTCATCGACTTGCTGTGCGCTGCGGGCTGCACTGAGCTCATCCGCTACAGCATTGATCTCGGTATCGTCAGTTGTAATCAGCCCATGCGCAACAGATAGCGCTATTGCGGCATCTTCAAAGCGATTCTCGCGGGTGGCTATGCGGGCCTGGTCCAGGTAACCACGCAGTCGCACTTGCGAAAGTTGTGCCGTGAGGAAAGGCAGTCGTGGATTGTCAGCGTCTGCGCCGGTTACGCGTTGCAGTACCGCGTCCGCGTCGTCGAGCCTGGACTCCAGCAGGGCTGACTCTGCCATGCCAAGGGCCTGCGTGATTACGGCATCGAACTCATTCGCGACAAGCTCATTTTCGGGAGCCACGAGTACGGCGGCCGCATACAGGTCAATCGCATTGCTACCAACTGGATCAACGATCTGACCGGCATTCCGTGCAGAACGCGCTTTTTTCAGAAGTGCATCAATCGCCTCGGCATTTTTTTCATCGCCCAATGCGACATCGGCAAGTCTTGTATCGGTGACTGGCTGTGACGTCTCGGGAATGACATCCACCTCCGTAAAGGTCGGTGTGCGGAGTTGAACGTCTTGCGCCAATGGCATCTCACCGGGGCCGCTCGCGAACCAAAACCATGTACCTGCGAGCGCCACGATAGTGACGGCGCCCAAACCCAGAAAGCGCGGATTTAGCAGCAGCGACCCAACGGCAGCCGCGGCGTTTTTCCCACGCCTGACTATCTCGCGGATAGAACCGAACACGCTGGTGATGGACCTGACCGGGCTGAAACTGTCTTCGCCAAATGCACTCGCGAGTTCGCGGTCAAGCAGAGAACTCGTAACCGGGCCAGCCGCAGAGCCCAGCGGTGGATCTGCTGGCGTATTATCACGCGGTGTCGGCGCCCGTTTAGGGGTTAGCGGCACGGCTTTGGGCGTTTTCCTGGCCTTGGTTGCGGCTCTTGGTGCCTGTCTTGCCGAGTCGGCTGCGCCCTTGGTTCCGAATGCTACGTTGGGTGCCTCGAGATGATGCTTAACTGAAGCTTCAACTGCGAGGCGCGCGCGACCGGGTGACACGGGTTTCAACAGAAAACGATATACTTTGCCGCGATTGATCAAGTCCATAAGCATATCGCCATCGGCCCGGCGACCCGCGACGATCGATACGAGGCGCGGCACGCCTCTGCGCAAATGCTGAGTTAGCTGTTCAACTTTCCGGCCGATCATGGCTGCGTCAACTACAGCAACACCAATCTTGAACTTGCGAATGGCTGCATCGGCCTGTGCGAGTGAGTTTGCGTAGTGCACCTTGTGCATTCCGCGCGCCGAATCTTTTATGGTCTCAAGAAATTCCTCGTCCTTGGTGAGAACCAGGATGTCGACAGCTCGAGAGCCAACACTTGCTGCGGCGGAAACTTTCTGGGGGTCAAGTGCGGGCATGCGTCCTGTGCCGTCGCTGATGATTGCCGAGCCGTTCTCGGACGTCTCCATAATGATATGTTCGGTGACTGGTCGATCGACGTTCGCTGTAGTGTCGTTCGCGGACTTGGCCAAGGTCATGAGACGCATTTGCTGGGTAGCATTTTCAACCAGCAGGAGCAGGGCCTCAGCTGTAACGGTGCCGCGCACTATCTGGAACACTTCTTTGTCGCTTACCAACGCCTCGAGCTCTGCATATGCGCTGCCGGCAATCAGGATGCCAAGGGTATTGGGCGAACGCTTCTTGGCCTCGCGCAACGCATCGAGTCCACTCATTCCCGGCAGGTTTTGGGCACTTACCATGACATCTATGGGTGTCTCGACGAGCGTATTGAGTGCCTCGCTACCACTGGTCGCGCAATGCACCGTATAGTCGTCGCCGAACCCCGAACTGAGTTGTTGTAGAGTGCTTTCTTCGCTGTGTAACAGTAGTACCTGTGTTTTGAATTCGTCCAGGGGCACTTGGCCTTCTCCGATGCATTATGTTGAATCGCAGGCCTAGTACCCGCGTTAGAACAGTATAGCCTCGGGTTTAAGACATATTGTCGTGATAGAGCCTTGGGGTTTCGATTCTGTGACGCGCCGCACATTGGCAGTGGACTGCGCGTCACGTTTGACGGCCGATGAGCAGATTGAAGCCGCGACTGCGGACGTGATCTAGTCGCTTAGTCCGTGGCTGTCGACCTCAGATTTGAGGGCTGAAATCGCCTCGCCCAGCGCCATGACCTGCTGCTTTTTCGAGCCGAGGCGACGCATTGCCACCGTGCCATTTTCAAGCTCGCGTTGACCAACGGCCAATTGTACCGGCACCTTCGCGATGCTGTGCTCGCGCACTTTGTAGGCAATTTTTTCGTTTCTGAGATCGGTTTCCACCCGCAAGCCGGCCTGGCGTAATTCGGTGGCGACCTCTGCAGCGTAATCGTCAGCGTCCGAGGTAATCGTCAATATCTTGACCTGCACCGGAGCGAGCCAAAGCGGCAGATTGCCCGCGTGATGTTCGATCAATATGCCAATGAAGCGTTCCAGCGAGCCGAATATCGCCCGGTGCAGCATAACAGGCAGGTGTTTCTCACCATCTTCGCCAATATACGTCGCGCCCAGGCGACCCGGCATGTTCAGATCAACTTGCAGCGTGCCGCACTGCCAGTCACGGCCGATCGCATCGCGCAGCACGAACTCGATCTTGGGCCCGTAGAATGCACCCTCTCCGGGATTATGCGTGTAAGCCAGGCCCGACACGTCGAGCGCTTCGATGAGAGCGGCTTCGGCCTGATCCCAGACGGCGTCATCACCGACACGAACATCCGGGCGGTCGGCATACTTGATGCGAACATCGTCGAAACCGAAATTTCGATAAATTTCAAGAATCAAATTGCAGACGGCTATCGACTCTTCGGTTATCTGCTCGGGCGTACAAAATATGTGCGCGTCATCCTGCGTGAAGGCACGCACACGCATCATGCCGTGCAATGCGCCCGATGGTTCGTAGCGATGACACTTGCCAAATTCGGCAAGTCTGTAGGGAAGATCGCGGTAACTGGTGATGCCCTGCTTGAAGACCTGCACGTGGCCCGGGCAGTTCATAGGCTTGATCGCATAGGTGCGACCATCGACGGTCTTGGTTGTGAACATACTGTCGCCGAACGTTTCCCAGTGACCGGACGCTTCCCACAGAGAAAGGGCGACGATTTCCGGCGTGTTTATTTCCTGGTAGCCGGCGGCATTTTGCTTTTCACGCATGAAGCCGATCAGGGTCTGGAACAGAGTCCAGCCTTTCGGGTGCCAGAAAACAGCGCCCGGTGCTTCTTCCTGAAAATGGAACAGGTCCATGACCTTGGCCAGGCGGCGGTGATCGCGTTTATCGGCCTCTTCGAGCATGTGCAAGTGTTTTCGCAGCTGCTTGTCGTTCGACCACGCCGTGCCATATATGCGTTGCAGCATTTCATTCTTGGCGTCACCACGCCAGTAGGCACCTGACACGTGCGTCAACTTGAATGCCTTGCCGAGTTGGCCGGTAGAAGTCAGGTGAGGGCCGCGACACAGATCGATGAACTCGCCCTGGCGGTAAAGCGTCAGGTCTTCGCCCGCGGGAATGCTCTCGATGATCTCAGCTTTGTATTCTTCGCCGATGCCGCGAAAAAACTCGATTGCTTTGTCCGGCTCCCAAACTTCACGTTCAATGGCCTCGTCGCGATCGACGATTTCTTTCATGCGCGATTCGATGGTTTCGAGATCGGCGTCGGTGAATGCTTCGGCCCGCGCGAAATCGTAATAGAAACCATTGTCGATTGCCGGTCCTATCGTGACCTGGGTTTCGGGCCACAACTCTTTGACAGCTTCCGCCAGCACATGTGCTGCGTCGTGCCGCAGGATCTCCAGGCCGTCATCTGATTCGCGTGTGACGATTTCGACGGTTGCATCTTGTTCTATGGTGCGAGTCAGGTCCCAGAGCGCGCCGTCGACGCGCACGGCCACGGCATCGCGAGCCAGGCTTTTGCCGATGCTCATCGCAATCTCAGCTCCGCTGACTGCGGCTTCATATTGCCGCTCGGAACCGTCGGGTAATGTGATTCTTGGCATGTTTTAGCTTAGTCGACTGGCCGGCGCGATATTGTACGCGAAATGCCCCGCGGATAAACAAGTTCGCGTACAATAGCGCCCCTTCGAATACCATCCAGATCATCATCTATGAGCGAACCCGAATCGCGGGACTTTATCCGCCAGATTATTCATGACGACCTGGAGTCCGGGAAGCACAAGGAAATTGTTACGCGATTTCCGCCAGAGCCGAACGGCTATCTCCATATCGGTCACGTAATGTCCATCTGCCTCAACTTCGGTGTGACCGATGAGACCGACGGGCGGACGTTTCTACGCTTCGACGATACGAATCCTGGCAAGGAAAGCGAGGAATATGTTGCGGCGATAAAAAACGATGTGCGCTGGTTGGGTTTTGACTGGCAAGACCGGTTGACGCATGCATCAGATTACTTTGGGCGGCTTTATGAGTACGCGTGCAAATTAATCGAACTGGGCTGCGCATATGTTGACAGCCTTAGCGCCGAGGACATGCGTAACTACCGTGGCACGCTGACCGAGCCGGGAAAAGACAGCCCGTATCGGGACCGCAGCATGGAGGAAAACCTGGACCTGTTCCAACGCATGCGGGCCGGCGAGTTTGCGGATGGCGAGCATGTGTTACGCGCCAGGATCGATATGGGCTCGCCCAACATCAACCTGCGCGATCCTGCGTTATATCGGATTCGCCACATTACGCATCAACACACAGGTGACGAGTGGTGTATTTATCCGATGTATGACTTTGCACATACATTGTCCGATGCCTGCGAGAGCATTACTCACTCCTTGTGCACATTGGAGTTTGAAGACCATCGTCCCCTGTACAACTGGTTCCTGGATCAGCTCAAGCCACCGCATCGACCACGACAGATTGAATTCTCCAGGCTCAACTTAGCCTATGCGATTACGAGCAAACGCAAACTCAACTCGCTCGTTGAAGAAGGCATCGTTACCGATTGGAATGATCCGAGAATGCCGACTATTGTAGGTATGCGCCGGCGTGGCTATCCGGCGGCTGCATTGCGCGACTTTGTTACTCGGGCGGGAGTGACCAAGAAAGACAAGCTCATCGAAATGGGCGTACTCGAAAATTGCGTGCGCGAAAACCTCGGCGACATTGCCGAACGTCGCATGGCTGTGCTGCGGCCGCTCAAGGTCGTATTGACGACCTACCCGCAGGACGAAGTCGAGATGATGGCGGCAATGAACCATCCAGGTCGTCCTGAACTTGGCACGCGTGAGTTGCCGTTTTCACGAGAGTTGTGGATTGAGCGTGATGATTTTATGGAAGATGCGCCGCGGAAATTCTTCCGCCTCAAGCCTGGCGGTGAGGTACGCCTGCGCTTCGGTTACATCATTCGTTGCGATGAAGTTATCAAGAATGACGCAGGTGATGTCGTCGAGTTACGCTGCAGTCACGATCCTGATACGCGTAGCGGCACTGGAACCAGTGATCGCAAGGTCAAAGGCACGATTCACTGGGTTTCCTGCCAGCACGCCGGCAACGCAGACGTTCGACTTTACGATCGTTTGTTCACCGCGGCAAACCCCAATTCAGCGGCTGACTTTCACACGGTATTGAATGCCGATTCTTTGCAGACTGTTGCTGCGATGCTGGAGCCTGCGTTGGCTTCGCTGGTGGTAGGCGAGGCCGTGCAGTTCGAACGACTCGGCTATTTTTGCCTGGACAGCGAAGACCACAGCGCTGCGGCACCGGTTTTCAATCGCATCGTGACCCTGCGGGACTCGTGGGCGAAGATTGAAAAGCAGGCATTGCAAAAACAGAGCTGAATCAGGCCGAGAAGCCTTCTGTGATTACCAGTGGCGCACCGCGCTCTATGCTCAATTCTTTCGCGGCACTGCCCTCTGATCTCGCAATCTCGACAACGGAGAAGGAATTGACCAGCGCAAGAATGTCACCGGGCTTGGCGCAACCGTAAGTTGTCAACATCGGAACCTCCTGGCCTGCGATATGCGCAACGGGCTCCTTGAAGTCCTTGAGCAACGCAGCATCGATGTTGCTGATCAGGTTGCCAAACGCGTCGATAGTGACAATCGTGCCACTGACTTTGCCGGCGGATACTGCCGGCTCATCAAGCCACCCTGGTATCCACTCGTACACGGATTCACCGATCGCCGTGAGTGAAAGCCGACCTGCCGCCAGTTCTGCAGCCACAGGGGCGAAGATATCGCGACCATGAAATGTCGGACTGGGTGTGCCGAGATTCAGCGAGCCAAGTCGCCCAAGGTCAAGTTTCCATACATGCGGATCGTTAGCGTTGTCGAGGAGTTGCGCTAACAAACCGTTGTCAGGCGCGATGAATACATGACCGTCAGACTCTGCGACGAGGATGTCGCGCTCCGTACCGACGCCTGGATCCACTATTGCCATGTGTATCGTGCCGCGAGGGAAGTACTGGTAGGCACGGCTAATCCAGAAACCTGCCTCGGGCGGCCACTGTGGCGGTATATCGTGCGCGAGATCTATCACCGTCGCATCCGGGTTGCGACTCAGGATCACGCCCCTCATGACCGCGGCGAACGGCCCCTTGTGACCAAAATCGGTCGTCATCGTGATGACGCCGGAGTAATGCATCGAAGTCATACCTCCTGTTGCGGCGAGTCAGGTTGCGAGTTTGTCAAGATGCCAGTCGGTGTTGCCGAATATCTGGCCGATTGCAGTCAATCGTTTGAAATAATGTGCGACATCAAGTTCCCATGTAACGCCCATCCCACCATGAATTTGCACCGCCTCCTCACCCACCAGTTTACCTGCTGTGCCAACCTGGTATTTGATCGAATGGAGCGCACGGCTGGCGTCATCGCCACCGTCTGCCAGGGTCATAACCGCCCACAGAAGAAGTGAGTGGCTTTGTTCGCAGGCGGTATACATCTCAACCATTCGATGCTGCAGCGCCTGGAAGCTGCCAATCGGCACGCCGAACTGTGAGCGGTTCTTGGAATACTCGATTGTCTTGTCTGTCAGCACTCGCATGATGCCAACAGCTTCCGCACAAACGGCGATTGTCGCATCCGTGACGGCTTGTTGCAGCGCAGCGTGCCCATGGTCAACGTCGCCAATAAGTTTGTTGCTACCGACAGCGACATCGTTGAAGCTTATCTCGGCGGCGCGCTGCCCATCGACGGTTTCGTAGTCACGTATCGAGACGCCGTCGCTGTCTGCGGCGATCGCGAACAAGGAGATACCACTCTGGTGTGTTTGTTCGCCGGCGGTTCTCGCAGGAATGATAAGCAGATCCGAATTGCCGCCGTTCAATACATAACTTTTTACCCCGTTAATCATCCAGCCATTGCCATTAGCCCTGGCGACGGTCGCGATGTTGGCAATTTCATAGCGTCCCTGAGGCTCTGCAAATGCGAGAGTCGCTTGCAATTCACCAGCGATAATCGGGCGCAACCACTCTTGTTTTTGAGCGTCACTGGCGGCGTACTGCAGGATACCGCCGGCAAGAACAACGTTCGCGAGGTAAGGCTCTACAACCATGCCACGACCAAAACGTTCCATTATGACCATCATGTCTACGGGACCACCGCCAAAACCGCCGTCATCCTCGCTAAACGGCACTGCAGTCCAACCGAGATCTGCGAACGTTCGCCAGGTTTCCCGGCTGTAGCCGAGTTTGCTTGCAGCATGTTCTTGTCGGGTTTCGAAATCGTAGTCGTTCGCAATGAATTTTTCGATACTGTCGGCCAGCATCGACTGCACTTCATTCAGGGAAAAATTCATCGCTCTGTCGCTACAGTCCGAGCACGTGCTTGGCAATGATGTTTTTTTGAATTTCATTGGAACCGCCGAAAATCGAAACCTTGCGATGATTGAAATAGTCCAATGGCGACTTGGTTTCGTTGCCTTCTCCGATGCGCTCGTGCGGTGGAAAGTCGGCGGCGTACTGCTCGCGAACATAGGGCAGGCCATAGTAACCGGCGGCCTCCAGCTGCAACGCGTCGATGCATTGTGTCAGCTCCGTGCCGGCCAGCTTGAGGATCGATGACTCCGGTCCGGGCGCCTTGCCCGAGGTGATTGATGCGAGGGTACGCAATTCCGTGTATTCCAACGCCTTGAGCTCGACCTCTGCAGCAGCGAGCTTGCGCATGAAAATACGATCGTTGGCGAGCGGGGTTGCGGCACGTATCGATCTGGCCGTCCGCGCCTTGAGTCGGGCAAGGCGATACTTCGATCGCGCAACACCCGCGATATTGGTGCGTTCGTGTTGCAGCAGGACCTTGCCGTATGTCCAGCCCTTGCCTTCTTCCCCGACGAGATTCTCGACGGGTACTTTGACGTTGTCGAAGTGAATTTCATTGACTTCAGGTTCACCATCCAGCAACACGATTGGCCGGACCGTGACGCCGGGCTGGTCCATATCGATCAGGAGAAAACTGATGCCCTCCTGGCGCCGGGAAACGTCGGTGTTGGTTCGTACCAGGCAGAAAATCCAGTCGGCGTATTGTCCGAGTGTTGTCCAGGTCTTGGTGCCGTTGACAAGGTAGTGATCGCCATCAAGGTCGGCACGCATTTTCAACGATGCCAGGTCTGACCCGGACCCGGCTTCGGAATAGCCCTGGCACCACCAGGTGTTGAACTGCAGGATGTCGGGCAGAAAGCGTTGCATTTGTTCTGCATTGCCGAAGGTGTAAATGATCGGCCCAACCATGTTGACGCCGAAGGCAAGAAACTCAGGCGCGTTCGCACGCGCTTGCTCATCGGCGAATATGTATTTTTGTACAGGTGACCAACCCGTGCCACCGTGTTCCTGCGGCCAGTTTGGCGCCGCCCAGCCCTTGTCGTACATACACTTATGCCAGCGTATGACGTCGTCGCGTGTCAGGGAAATTGCCTGATTCTGTTTTTCGAGAATGTCTTGCGGAAACTCATCGCGGAAGAATGTGCGCACCTCATCACGGAATGCGAGTTCCTCGGTGGTGAATGAAACATTCATGCTTGGAATCCAGACTGTGGCTAGCGGGGCAGCTTAACAAACCCCATCGATTTCGTCTGTACCGGTTTGTTACTCGCTCGTCTTGGGGCAGAATACGGCTATGACATCAGTTCAAACCCCAGATGGATTGCCTGCTGCCAAAGCGACAACTGTGGCCGACGCGCTTGGCCGACCGTTGCACGATTTGCGCATATCGCTGCTGGACCAATGCAATCTTCGCTGTCCCTATTGCATGCCGGAGTCCGAGTTTCATTCTGACTACGAATTCCTGCGTAAACAACAGCGGCTGACCTATGACGAAATCATTCAAGTCGTTCGTGTAGCGACTGGCCTCGGAGTTGGCAAGATTCGACTGACAGGTGGTGAGCCGTTGCTGGACAAAAATATTGCGGAGTTGATTGGCCGATTGACTGACTTGCCGCTTGTCAAAGATCTTGCGATGACCACTAACGGGATGCTGCTTGCTACCGCAGCGCCAAAGTTGGCCAAAGCAGGACTGCATCGCGTGACGGTTAGTCTTGACAGCCTCGATGACGGTGTATTTTCGCACATGAGCGGCGGGCGCGGTGATGTGAGCAAAGTATTGGCTGGGATCAGGGCCGCCGAGGACGCGGGACTCGACCCGATCAAGATTAATGTCGTCGTACAACGTGGCGTGAATGACCACACGATCATTGACCTGCTAGAGTATTTCCGCGGTACTGGGCATATCGTGCGCCTTATCGAGTTCATGGATGTCGGCAATCGTAATGGCTGGCGCATGGATCAGGTCATGCCATCGCGAAAAGTACTTGAGTTAGTTGAGCAACGCTGGCCGTTGCAAGCAATGGACAAGAATTATACGGGCGAAGTCGCACGACGCTACAAGTACGTCGACGGCGAAGGAGAGATCGGCTTTATTTCATCAGTAACCGAGCCGTTTTGCGGTAATTGCAGCCGTGCGCGATTGTCAGCAGACGGTATGCTGTATACCTGCCTGTTTGCGACTCATGGTACGGATTTGCGCGAGCCTCTCAGGAACGGGGCAGATGACAATGAATTGAGGGATATCCTGTCGCAGATCTGGTTGCAGCGCGCTGATCGTTACAGCGAACTGCGACAACCCGATCTCGCCGAAGCACATATATTGCGTAAAGTTGAAATGTACAGAATAGGTGGATGACATGAGCAAGCTCAGTCATGTAGACAAAGAAAACAGGCCGACGATGGTTGACGTTAGCAGCAAAGACGTGACTGACCGGAACGCGCATGCCCAATCGGTAATCGTGTTGCCAGATGAGGTACTGCAGCAGGTTTCCGGCGACGAAATCGAGACCAGGAAAGGCCCGGTATTTGCCACCGCCATCATAGCCGGCGTGATGGCGGCAAAAAAAACACACGAGTTGATTCCGTTCTGTCATCCCATCGGTCTCGAAAGTTGCAAGGTTTCTATCGCGCTGCACGATGACAAAGCAATTGTCGATTGCTATTGCAAGGTCACGAATAAAACCGGGGTGGAGATGGAAGCTCTGACCGGTGCCAGCGTTGCCGCACTGACAATTTATGACATGCTCAAGGCTTTGTCGCATGACATCGTAATCAGCGATACGCGGCTCATGGCCAAGTCGGGTGGCAGGCGGGAATATCGTCGTGACGGTTAGGCCTGTTTTCGGACTGGTCCTGTCTGGCGGTGAAAGCCGGCGCATGGGGCAGGACAAAGCGCTGCTGATACGCGATGGCAAGTCACAGCTGCGCTACCTCACCGATTTGCTGCTGGGTTGCGTTGAGCGTGTATTCGTTTCCGCGCGGGAAGATCAGCAAGATGACGAAGAGCGTGGCCGCTATGCACAAATCATTGATCGCTATGAAAATATTGGTCCGGTCGCCGGAATATTGTCAGCCCTGGAAGAGTATCCTGAAGTTGACTGGCTGGTCGTTGCATGCGACCTGCCGAACATCGACTCGGATACCCTTCGCTACCTGCTTGAGCAGCGTTCGACCAGCAACCCGTTTACAGCGTATACCAGTAGTCACGACGGTCTCCCCGAACCTTTGTGCGCCGTTTATCGGTGCGGTTGCGTTGATATCGTGCGGCAGTTTGTCGACGATGGCGTTAATTGCCCTCGCAAGATTCTGATTCGCTCGGCAACGCATTTGCTCGAGCAGCCCAACCCACGGGCGCTGGATAATGTGAATACGCCGGAAGATCTCCGTGAAAGTATCCTGAGTGCGCAATGAAAATCATTACGGTTAAGTACTTCGCCATGTTTCGCGAGCACGCAGGCATCGGTGAGGAAGTATTGAGTCTTGATGCTGTGACTGCGCAGGACGTATTCGAGCAAACACGACTGCGGCATGGATCGGCGGAGCCAATCAGTCATTGCAAGGTTGCCATCAATGACGCAATGGCCGAGTGGAACTCTACCGTCAGTGACGGGGATACCGTGTTGTTGTTTCCACCGGTGGCGGGCGGCTAAAGTGTTTTCCGTTTCCGACAAAGCCATTGCCGTTGCCGAATTGCGTGAGCATATGTCTGCTCCGGCCGCCGGGGGTTTCTGCGTATTCGAAGGCTGGGTACGCAATGAAAACGAAGGTCGCTCGGTAGAGCGTCTGGAGTACGAAGTATACGAACCACTGGCAATCAAGGAGGGTGAGAACGTACTCGCTGAAGCGAAGCAGCGCTTTCCCTATTTGCAGGCGCGTTGCGTACATCGGGCGGGAATCCTGGAAATTGGTGACTGTGCCGTCTGGGTAGGCGTCGCTGCTGCGCATCGTGAAGAAGCATTCAAAGCATGCCGATACATTATCGACGAGATAAAAACCAGGCTGCCGATCTGGAAGAAAGAACACTATGTCGATGGTGATTCAGGATGGGTGGACTGTGAGCGCTGCGCCGCGCATGGTGGCGGCCGATAGCGCCAGGGACACATTGAATTGATCGGATCTTCCCTAGCTGTTAATTTTGCATTAGCCATAAAATATTGGCCATAAGATAAGGAAGTTGAATTGCGGCTTATAAAGTCCATTGAAGATGCCAAGGCACTGGAAGGCGAAGAAGTCGGCTTGTCCGACTGGGCCGTCATAGACCAGCATCGTATCGATCAATTTGCGGAGGCGACTTCCGATCATCAATGGATTCACGTTGATACGGAGCGCGCGGCCAGGGAAATGCCGGATGGCAAGACCATCGCGCACGGTTACCTGACGCTGTCGCTGATTCCTGCGCTGACGGGCAAATTCATTGAGGTCGAGAACCTTGCCAGGGCAATTAACTTCGGCCTGAACAAAGTGCGCTTCTATGCACCTTTGCCGGTAGGAACGCGGGTACGCGCGCGGGCGACGGTAAAGAAGGCGCGCCGCAGGGCCGGCGCGCTACTATTGCTGTCAGAAATACGCATTGAGGCTGAGGGGCAGCGCAAACCCGTCTGCGTAGCCGAGACACTCGGCATGTATTTTTTTAATGAAGATACAGGCGACGCGGATTAGCGAGTGTGCAGCCAACCCGGCAAGAAGCTGTATGGATCGCGGTCCGCGGACTCAGTCCAGGCGACATTGTTGTCCTTGAGTAGCTGCGCCATCGATCCATCCTTCGCGGCGTCAAACAGCTCCGTGGCGCCGCCGATATGCTTTCCACCAATATAGATTTGCGGGATGGTTTTCAGGCCTGTCTGCTCCTGAATGACGGCGCGGATTTTGCCCCCGCGATTGCCTTCCTGGTAGGTAACGGAGTCCAGATCGACTGAGCGATAGGGAATGTCGTAGTGCTCGAGCATTTTGCGCGCCGACCACGAGAATTCGCACCATTCCAGGGCAAATACAACAACGGGGTGCTCTTTGTCCCGTATGACCGTCTCCAGGAACTTAGCGGCGTCGCTGTCGACGTCCAGCGTGATTGCCGCGTCTTTGTCTTCGGGCGGTGGAGCTGGTGGTGGTGAATCGAAGCGATAATTGGGCGTCGAGCGCGCGATTTCCTGCTCCTCCGCGGTCATGTCAGCCGGAATATCCTCGAACAGCGGCGTACTCAAATAGCGCTCACCCGTGTCGGGTAGCATGCACAGGATGTTTGATCCCGGCTCGGCTTTTTCTGCGACGGCCAGCGCGCCGGCAAGCGTTGCACCGGCCGAAATGCCAACGAAAATGCCTTCCCGGGTCGCCAGTTCTCGGGTCAGGCGCAGCGCGTCGTTGCCATCGATAGGTACGATAGTGTCGATCAGCTTCGCATCGACGACGTCTTCCGTCAGCTTCGGGATGAAATCCGGGCTCCAGCCCTGCATCAAATGCGGGCGAAACATTGGATGGCTGTCTGCTGGCGTGCCATCGTCCAGCCGCTCCTGGGGAATGCCGCTGCCGAGTATGGGCGAGTTGTCAGGCTCGCAAACGACGATTTTGGTCTGCGGGCTTTTCTCTTTTAGCACGCGCGATACGCCTTTAAGCGTGCCGCCCGTGCCGAAGCCAGTGACCCAATAATCAAGCTTGCGATCGGCAAACGCCTCCAGAATTTCCGGAGCCGTGGTTTGCGAATGCGCGTCAGCATTGGCTTCATTCTCAAACTGGCGGACGAGGAACCAGCCGTGCTTCTCGGCGAGTTCCGTGGCCTTGGCCAACATACCGCTGCCTTTTAAAGCGGCGGGTGTCAGCACGACCTTGACGCCCATGAAGCGCATCATCTTGCGACGTTCGATACTGAAATTTTCGGCCATCGTGACGACTAGCGGATAGCCCTTCTGGGCGCAGACCATTGCCAGGCCAATACCGGTATTGCCGCTGGTCGCTTCTATGACGGTCTGACCGGGCTGTAGCGTGCCGTCTTTCTCGGCTTGTTCGATGACGTTCAGGGCGAGGCGGTCTTTGACGGACCCCATGGGGTTGAAGGCCTCGATTTTCACGTAAACGTTGACGCCTTGCGGGCCGATCTTGTTGAGTTTGACGATGGGTGTGTTGCCAATGGTTTCAAGAATGTTTGCGTACAGCATTACGGTTCACCTGGTGCATCTAACCTGATTTTCTAATCGGAAAATTCGACCGTTGTCTGGCGTTTGCGATTGACGATAAGCCGCGTTACGTCAGGCCGTGAGTAGTGACCCGCAACATCGAGATTCTGCCGCTCTTCGAGGACCTGCCGGTGATCGAGTTCGACGACGAACAGCGATTCGTCTTCAACCTGTGGTTCAAGTAGCCACTCGCCTGTTGGCGCAGCAACGCATGAGCCGCCGTTTGCCAGAACGGCCTCTGCCACGCCCTGCAGCAATTCAGCATGCGGCAAGTCCGCCCCGATATCAGATTCTCGCATCAATCCTGACACAGAGACGACAAAAGATCGGCTTTCGCGGGCAATAAAGCGTGTTATTTCTGCCGTGTTGTGGTCATTACCCGGCCAGAGCGCCACATGCAGGTCTTCACCCTGCGCGTAGAGCGATGCCCTGGCCAATGGCAGCCAGTTCTCCCAGCAGTTCAGGCCACCGACGCTAAACGGGCCGAGACTGTGAGTTCGCAGGCCGTTGCCATCCCCGATGGCCCAGACCATTCGTTCTTCGTGCGTTGGCATAAGCTTGCGGTGCACCGAACCGATGTTACCTGCCTGGTCAACATAGATCATCGAGCAATATAGGCTATGGCCGCCACGATCTGCTGCCCGTTCCACAACGCCTAAATAGACAGCGATACTATTGTCGCGCGCCGTCTTGCAAACGTTGTCGAGGTCACCGTCTTCGATTGATACGGCCTGACTGACATAGTAGGCATACAAGGATTTCTGTAACTCCGATTCGAAACGCGCGCCGTCCGTCCGTTCAACCCAGAAGGGGTATCCCGGCACGAGCGCCTCGCCAAACACAACGAGTGTGCAGTCATCCGCTGCGGCACGTTCGATCCAGCTGACCACTTTGTCTAGCGTGGCGTTGCGGTCCAGCCAGATCGGCGCGATCTGTGCCAGGCCCACGGAAATCCTCGATGCTGACATCGTGTGCTCCAAATAACAGAGTCAAAAAAGGGCGGCAGGTAGGCCCTGCTGCCCCTGTTCGTGTCAACCGTCGCAGCTAGACCCGGCTTGTCACGAAGACTTGCCGATTAATTGAAGCTCTTACGCAGCGTCAAACCGTACGTGCGCGGCTGATTCGGGTAACCCGAATAACTGCCTTCCTGAGCTACCGACGGGAACGCGCTGGTCAGGTATTCGTCGTTATTGAGATTTCGACCCCATAGCATGAGTTCAAAACCGTTATCCCAGGCTAGTCCGGCGCTCGCATTGATCGTACTGACTTCGCGCGTTGCCAGGATTCCCGGCACATTGGAAATTACCGGTACCTTGTCTTCGTAGAGATAATCGGCACGAACGAAGCCATCGGCGTTCCCCATCGTGAAACTGTAGGCGCCACTTAGCAGGATACTGACCTCGTGGATACCGGCCGGCGTGGTGCCGCTCAAGTCGACTACCCCGCCGACTCCTGGTGCACCCACGTACGAATCGTACAAGGGATCCATGAACGTCGCTCCAATCAACGCCTGGAACGATTCGGTGGGCTGCCAGCGCAAATCGATTTCCAATCCCGTTGTTGATCGCTTGCCCGCGTTCGCCAAGATGAAGCCTGTACCCGAGAAAATGTTCTCCTGAAAGCCCTCGATATCCTGATCGAATATAGCAAGATTGAGAGCAACGGTGTCCCAGCGAGCCTTCAAGCCGATTTCGTACACGGTTGAATACTCGGGTGCCGCATAACGAGTCGTGTATATCAGGTTCGGCACAGTCAGGCCCGCGGCTTCGATCCCGGCCTGGTCTTCGGGGAACGGACGCGAATCTCGTGACAGGTTCCATGACGTCGCCTTGAATCCAGTGCCAGCGCTAACGTAGGCGTTCACGTTGTCCGTCAGTTCGAACGCAAGTCGTACTGTCCAGGTCGTGTCATCATCCTTCGTGCGGCCATTCTCCACCGAGTTCGGGAAATTGACAGTGGGTGTCAGGAACTGCAGCTCTTGCAGAGCTTCGATGGCTGCTGCAACACCGGCAGCGATAGCTGCTGAGGTGCCTGGCATTATAGATTCGATGAACGCAATGTTCGCCGGAGTCGGCGGCAAGGTCGTTAAATCTGTAAATGTCTGTCCGAATAACACCGTGGGTAACGGCACACCGAATAGCGTCAAATCATTGTTTAGATCAGTGTTTGAATAAACGTCGGTCCCGGTCGAATTGAACGTCACGTCCTTTTCGTCTTCGGTGTAGTTGGCTCCCAAAGTCAACGTTACCCGGTCACCCAAGTCAATATCGATCTGACCGAAAATCGAGAACGCTGTATCATCCATAGTCGAAACATCGATGAGACCCTGGCCAGCTCCCTGGAATGTGCCCGGTGGATGACCAAAAAGTGCCTCGATCGAGTTCAAGGGTGAGTTGCCAGGTACACCTCCGGTCAAGATATCGGCGTAGGCCCGAAACGCATTACCGTAAAGAACGCCAGTTGTTTGATCGACTTCTTCATCGAAGAAGTAGGCACCAACCATCCAGTTCATGGTCTCGGTCGAGCCACTCAAACGAAACTCTTGAGTGAAGGTGTCGATTTCAGTCTCGGTACGATTA
>JACZTO010000075.1 GCA_022573655.1 Pseudomonadota bacterium | reverse complement strand
GACCGAGTAGAACCCGGTCCCTCACCGTTCATGCCGGACAAAGTGTTAACTATGTGTCCGGAACAAGATGTAAACCATGTCTCCAGTTAGGACCTCTACCAGATCCGCCATGCGCCTTTGAGCAGCCACGTTTGCGGCATGATCGGATTCGCTGAAGGTTGCGCTGGCAGCGTGTTCCGCCAGGTTTCGGTACAGGTAGACGTTGTCCGAGGCAAGGATTATGGGAGGGTCGACGTCCACCCGCAGATATTGCGAAGCAAATGTGTGGCGAGCGCCTGTATACGCCCGAATGCCAGGGATAATCTCCCGGTCATCGCCATCCACTAGCCGAAGTCGGCCTTCAATGTTGATCCTTACCAACTCCTCTACATCGTCAGGGTCGACTCCGCTGTGATCCACGCCGGGTTGCCAGGCATCGCCTGTGTAGTAGCGGAACTCTTCTCTCTGAATCCATACTGTGGCGTTTGGAAACAGGTCGATACCTCCCATGTGATCCCAATGTACGTGGCTGATAATTACGTCGGTGACCTCTTCCGGCTGAACTCCGGCGAGACGCACCGCTTCGTCCGGTCGTAGGTAATCCTTAACGGTCCATAGTTCGAACCAGCGGTCGCGGTGAAACCCGCTATCGAAAAGAACGTTCCGGTCTTGCCCGCGAATCAGCCAAAACACGTAGACGGAATCGATTGTTTCGCCCTTCGGCGCGCCCATCACCATACTCGAAACCGGGTCGCCGGGGGAATCCGCAAATCGTATCGCCTGGATGGAATACTCGGCTGCCGGCGCTGCCCGGGAAAGCGCAGCGAGCGACAGCAATATGGCGAGCATGCAATGCTTCACGGAATGGCCTCCAATGTCCTAAGTCGCAGTCGCTTGACACACATTCATGAGGGCCGATGTTCGCTTTTGAGCCATAAGCAGGCCTTAGTTAGTGTTGAGAAATCCGGATTCACATGAACCGGCCATTCATTCGTCGCCAACGAGGAATGGTAGTTCATCATATGCGATACGCAGTAACTCCTCGACAATCTCGTTTCGATTTGTCTGGATGTGCCGGCCTTCGGTCCAGCGCAACCGCTTTGGGTCGCGCGCAGCGTCGAATAATAATTCTGTTTGACCGGTGGGTATCCGCTCGTCATCGCGTGCTCCGATGATCAATACCGGGCGCGGCGAGACAGTGGCTATATGTTTTTTGGTGTCAAACGTCGGACCGTAAGCCAGCCAGTCCAGGATGGTTGCCAGCGGGTAGTGCAGGAATTCAGTATCTATCCGTCGTGCGACTTGTTTCTGAAACCATAACCGGTTATCGGCTGCACCATGCACGAGCATAACGGCGCTGATGCGCTCGTCGAGGGCAGCGGCGCTGGCGGCAAACGGGACGCCGAGACTGGCGCCAACGACGATTATTCCTTTTTTGTCAACCCAGGGCTGGTCCGCCAGCCAGTCGAGAATCAGTAGCACGGCGGGGATGGTGTCCAGGATTGCCTGCCGAGCCAGTGGGATCGCTTTCGCGATAGCTATCATACCTTTCAGTTTTTCAGGTCCGTTGTACGGGTATTCCACTCCGACAATCGCTTTATCGCCGACATCGTCGAACAGCTCGACCGCATCGCTTCCGGTGCGGTAACCACCAAGTATCATTAATACCGGGAGCGGAGCATCGTATTCCACTTTGCGGATGATGCGAAAAGACACTTGAAGGCCAGAATCGGATATTAGCTGCACCGATTCCAATAGTTGCCCGTATACGGTGATTGACTCTGTAGCGATTACGCTCTCGATCTGGCCATGCCGCTGACTGAACCAGTCGGCCCTCGGTAACCCGGAGTCCCAGCGCAGCCAATTGAGTGCAATCGTGATTGACAGTACGACAAGCAACACCAACCAGATGAGCAATGAACGTACTTTTGCAATGCTCTTCATATGGAGTCCCGGCGCAGATCAGGATCGTTTCCGGCCGTTCAGAACTCTACCACCTCAACGACGGGTATCGAGTGTATAGAATGCTGTTGTGCGGATGAGAACTCACGTCTATCCTGTACCGGGCCATACGTCTTTACCGTATGGCAATTGCGCGGCTTATCAATATGCAATGCGGCTATTTCATATCCGATATACATATCACCTTACCGGAGCACCCACGCACCGGTCTTTTCACAGCCTTTCTCCGCACTTTGTCAGGCGGCAAAAATATCAGTCACTTGTTTTTGATGGGAGACGTCTTCGATCTGTGGCTCGCCGATCATCGTTATTTTATCGACAAGTATCAGTCTGTCATCGACGAGATCCTGCGCCTCAAAAACGAGGGCGTTGAGATTCATTACTTTGAAGGCAATCATGACTTTCATCTTCGGTACTACTGGGCTGACCAGCTCGGACTGACCGTCCACGACGGGCCGATCTATGTCGAACTTGGCAATCAGACATTACGACTGGAACACGGTGACGAAATGGATCCTGATGATCGCGGGTATCGTTTTTTGCGCTGGTTCCTGAGAACGCCGCCAATTCGATTCCTGATATGCCGCTTGCCGGGCGCGTTGATTGTACGCATCGGCGAACGAGTGAGCGCGACGAGCCGTACATACACGAGCAAGGCAAAAACGATTGCAGACGTCGACGCGATCACCATGATTCGTGCCCATGCGAAGCGAGCCTACGCTGCGAAACCGTTCGACATCATCATCTCGGGCCATGTGCATATAAGAGACGACTATATTTTCCGTGACGGTACGAAAAGATTTCGGTCGGTCAATCTCGGAACCTGGCTCGATGCGCCGTGTTATTTCAAAATCGACGAGTCCGGGAATCACTTTTTTGAGCTTTCGTGCGGCGATATGGCACAATCGACGTAGCAGGAAATAAATCAAACGGTAGAAACGCCATGAGCCGTATAAGAACTGCGGTCATCGGTGTTGGGCGCCAGGGGCGCTGGCACGCAGAAAAGCTGGCTGCGCTCGAGAATTCGAACCTGGTAGCAGTGGCCGACATCGACCGTGAGAAATGTCGTGCAGTTGCCTCGGATCTGGATGTCGAAGCAGTAGGCGATTTTCACGATCTGATCGGCGAGGTTGATGCTGTCAGTATCGCCACGCCCACACTGACACACTTTGACATCGCCAGTACTTTTCTTAAGTACGGTATCCACGTACTCGTGGAGAAACCGGTTACGGCGACAGTTGATGAAGTACGTGACCTCGTCGAACTTGCTGACGGCAAGAATGTCATTTTGCAGGTCGGGCATCTGGAGAGGTTCAATCCCGTATTAATGGCACTGACGCCCCATGTTCGGGAACCGCAGTTCATTGAATCGCATCTGATTGCGCCGTACAAACCGCGAGGACTTGATGTCAGTGTAGTGCTGGATCTGATGATTCACGACATTGATCTCATTCATAGCTTTGTGCGTTCTCCGGTGTCAAACGTGGATGCGATCGGACGTTCAATCCTATCGGACAACGTAGACATCGCGAATGCGCGGATCAGGTTTGAAAATGGCTGCGTTGCAAACGTTACGAGTAGCCGTGTTAGCTTCAAAGCTGAACATACATTGAGGATTTTTCAGTCGAATGCTTATTTTTCCGTCGACCTGTATAACAAGACGTCCAAAATCTATCGCAAGAAAAATGAGGGTTCGATTGAGACGCCGGAGGATATTTCTTTCGACAAATGGTCCTGTACGGCTAGTGACGCACTGATGGCGCAAAGCGAGGCATTTCTGGACTCGGTCGTCGGTGGGCCTCCGCCCCTGGTCAACGGTCGCATTGCCATGGAGGCTTTGGAAACGGCGGCTGCAATCGGTGACATGATAGATATGTCATGAGTGACATTGTTGTTCCCTTTACGGACCTGCAGCGAGCTTACGAAGCATTCAAGCCTGAAATCGACGATCGTATTCGGGAAGTTGCCGGCAGTGGCAAGTATATTCTCGGCGAGTATATCGCCGCGTTCGAGCAGGCGGCGGCTGAATACCTGGGTGTAAAACACACGATAGCGGTTGCCTCAGGCACCGATGCACTGCACTTGGCAATCGTTGCGGCGGGAATCGGACCGGGACATGAAGTCATTACTACACCGTTTACTTTTGCAGCTACCGTAGAGGCGATCGAATATACGGGTGCCCGGGCGGTATTGGTCGACATCGATCCAGATACGTTCAATATTGACGCAAACCTGATAGAAGACGCTGTTACGCCACAGACTCGGGCGATCTTGCCGGTGCACTTGTTCGGGCTACCTGCAAATATGAAGCAAATTATTGACCTCGCTGAGCGCCATGACGTTTTGGTGGTCGAAGATTGCGCACAGTGTTTTGGCGCCGCCATTGACGGCCAGGTAACAGGCAGTTTCGGTCATGCAGGCGCTTTCAGTTTTTATCCAACGAAGCCCTTGGGCTGCCTCGGCGACGGTGGCCTGATCAGTACGAATGATCCCGCCTTGAATCGCCGCTTGCGGGAGTTGCGCAATCATGGCATCAGTGAAAAAGGCGAGCATGTCACATTGGGCTTTAACAGCAGGCTTGACGAACTTCAGGCGGCTGTTTTGCAGATCAAGCTGGCGCGCATTAACGATATGAACGAACGGCGTCGGCAAATCGCCGCCCACTACAATTCCGTGCTGTCTGACGCAGGAGCAAAAACGCCGAGACCGTCGCACGGCGTACATCATGTGTACGCCTACTACACGATCCTCGTAGATGATCGCGACACCTTACGGGCGCAACTCCGCGATGCAGAGATTGCAACGGCGCTGTACTATCCCAAGCCATTGCACAAGCACGTGCATTTCTCCACTACCTGTCGATTTGGACCGCTGAATATCGCGGAACAGGTCGCACAACAGTGTGTGTCCTTGCCGATATTTCCGGAGATGAAAGACGACGAAGTCGATTACGTCGCTTCGACCACAGCGGCTTTGCTTGCCTGAATCAACGATTCAATGGCTGACTGCATTCTTGCGCGGATAGCCTCGATCTCGTCCATTGATGAATTACGCGGAACGTCGATGGCTTCGCCAACCGAAATCGCGATGCGCGCAAACGGCTTCGGAATCATGAACTGGTCCCAGGTATTCAGATACCAGGCGCGGTCGGCTGCGCAGGCAACCGGAACCAGGGGCGCGCCGCCGACAAGTGCCATTAATACGGTACCCGTCTTGAATTCAAATCTCGGTCCGAGCGGTCCATCCGAAGTCGCCACGATGGAAACACCGCGTTTCATCATCTGTTGTGCATCGCGGAGTACCAGGGCTCCCGTGTTGGCGGCGGACCCGCGAATGACTTCGGCTCCCCAGGACCTAGCAATTCGGGCCGGCACCTCGCCATCGACCGAAGCCGACACGATGAAACATGCCCGGAATCCGCGCCGCAGCCAGTCACGCATCAGGTACGAACACACGATCTGCTGCTGATGCCAGTAACAGGGCACATACGCGTGGTCCGGGTCGGCAACAATCCTGTCGGCAACCTCGCTCCCTGTGATCTTCTCGATTCGATAGCTCGAGGTGAGCAGAAACAGGACGGCCCGCAACAACGGCATGCCGATGGCATATACGAGACGCCTCCCGCGAGACATGCGCCGGCGGCTATGCTTACTACGACGCATCTCGACGTCAGAAAAGTCGGGGGCGGCGTTATTGTCGGCCATTAGTGCGGATCCTGGCAGCAGTTCTTGTCATTGTACGGGGCCCTGCGGTCGTACTACTTCTTTTTTCTGCTCCTGGTCACAAACTCGTAGTGACCGTACTTTGTCTTTACCGAAAGCCATTCGCGCAGGTAACCGACCTCTTCCGTATCAGGAATACCCTCGAGCGACTTGTCACCGTTCCTTAGCGCCCGAAAAGCGTCCTCCAGGGCACGGTAACGATCGCCGTCGATACCGTTCCGCTTCAGGCCGATTGTGTTCAGCCGATAATGGTGCACAGGTGTTCCGCCAATCATCATGAATGGCAACGCATCCTTCCGCAGTGCCGTAAAGCCGGCCACCATGCAGAACGGACCAATGCGTGTGAACTGGTGCGAGGCGGACATGCCTCCCATCACGACATTGCGCCCAACCTCGACGTGACCTCCCAGCGTAGCGTTATTCGTCAATATCACATTGTCACCGACAACGGAATCATGACCAACATGCGCGCAGGTCATGAAGAAACAGTTCGAACCGATTCGCGTCTCAGCACCGGGTTCATATGCACGACTAATGGTCACGTACTCGCGCAGCACGTTATTGTCGCCTATAGTCGCCCAAGTTTCGGATCCATCGTAAGCCGCATGTTGCGGCTCACCGCCGATCACCGCGTGTGCGTCGATCAGATTGTTTTCCCCGATGCGGGTGAACTGGCGGATAATCGCGTACGGTCCGATTGTCGTCCCACCACCTATGTGCACGTCTCCTTCGATGATCGCGCCGGGTCCGATACGGACCGACGCATCGAGCACTGCGTCC
>JACZTO010000035.1 GCA_022573655.1 Pseudomonadota bacterium | reverse complement strand
GAACGCGAACGCCGTATTTTCTCAGAGCAGGCAGAAGCGTCGGGCAAGCCGCCTGAGATCGTCGAAAAAATGGTCACGGGTCGAATGGCCAAATTCCTCAAGGAAGTTACCCTGGTTGGGCAGCCATTCGTCAAAGACTCCGATGTGACTGTCGGTGCGCTCCTGAAGGGAGGCAACGCAAGCGTCATATCGTTTGTGCGCTTTGAGGTTGGTGACGGCATCGAGAAGAAAGAAGAAAGTTTCGTTGCAGAAGTTATGGCCCAGGTTAAGGGCGCAGGATGACTGCATTTTAAAGGGGCATGAATATGACAAGTAAACCGGTTCAGTACCGTCGGGTTTTGCTGAAACTCAGTGGTGAGGCTCTGATGGGGGAACTGGATTACGGCATTGACCCACAGGTGATACAGCGAATTGCAAAAGAGATCGCCACAGCACTAAAGACCGGCGTCGAAATCGCCATCGTGATCGGTGGTGGCAATATTTTCCGCGGCGCCGGGCTTGCACGTGCTGGCATGGACCGGGTGACGGGTGACTACATGGGTATGCTCGCGACCGTTATGAATGCCCTGGCGATCCAGGATGCGCTCGAATCGCTGGATGTTTACGCACGTGTGATGTCGGCCTTGCAAATTAATGAGGTCTGCGAAGACTACATTCGTCGCCGTGCTATACGGCACCTGGAAAAAGGCCGTGTGGTTATTCTCGCGGCGGGTACAGGGAATCCGTTTTTCACCACCGACACTGCGGCGAGCCTGCGCGCGATTGAAATTGGTGCGGATATACTGCTCAAAGCAACGAAGGTCGACGGTGTTTACGACGCAGATCCGATGGTTAACCCAAATGCCAAGCGCTATGACACAGTGTCGTATGATCAGCTACTCACCGACAAACTTTCGGTGATGGATGCGACCGCGGTCGTGATGTGTCGCGACAATAATATACCGTTGCGGGTGTTCGACCTGACGCGCGCTGATGCGCTTGTTCAGGCGATGACGGGGCACGACGTGGGAACTGTGGTAACGGCCTGACGGATTCAGGCGGCCGAGAAATGAGGGCGACAAATCGTGTTGGATGAAATTAAAAAAGATGCCAGCAGCCGTATGGGTAAGAGTGTGGCGTCATTGCAGCAGGAGCTGACTAAGATTCGTACTGGCCGCGCGCACACGAGTCTGCTCGATCACATTACGGTTGACTATTACGGCAGCCAGGTGCCGCTGAACCAGGTGGCTAACGTCGGAGTTGAAGATTCACGAACGCTCACTGTAACGCCGTGGGAAAAGGACATGGTAAAGGCAATCGAGAAAGCCATTATGAATTCAGATCTGGGCCTGAATCCGGCGTCTGCCGGGACTGTCATCAGGGTGCCGTTGCCGGCACTGACCGAGGAGCGTCGCAAGGACATGATCCGCATTGTTAGACAGGAAGCCGAAGGCGGCCGCGTCGCAATTCGCAATATTCGTCGTGACGCGTTGCATGACATCAAAGAACTGCTAAAGGAAAAAATGATCGGCGAAGATGAAGAGCGACGCGCCGAAAGTGAGATTCAGACCATCACGGATAAGTTCGTTGGCCAGGTCGATCAGGCTCTGGCGGACAAAGAGTCGGAGTTGATGGAGATTTAGGGGGCTCGCGGTTCCTCAGAGATATCCAGATTGTAGCCATGCAAAACGAACCCTCCAAGCCTTCGCAGATCAGCAGCGTGCCGCGGCATGTGGCGATAATCATGGATGGCAATGGACGTTGGGCGAGCAGCAGGAAAAAGGCCAGGCATTCGGGTCACCGTGCCGGCGTAAAGTCCGTTCGACTATCTGTTGAGACCGCCGCACAGCGCGGCGTCGAATATCTGACGCTGTTCGCATTTAGCAGCGAGAATTGGGCCCGTCCGGAGGATGAGGTCGGTCGTCTCATGAGCTTATTTGTCGAAGCGTTGCGACGGGAAGTCGACGAGCTGCATCGTAATAATGTAAGGCTGAATTTTGTGGGAGCCCGCGAACAGCTGAACAAAGGTTTGCGTGAGAAGATTACTGAGGCAGAAAAGAAGACGGCTGACAATAATGGCTTGCGACTGACAGTGGCGATTGCTTATGGCGGACGTTGGGACATTATTGAAGCGACCAAAGCGATAGCGCGAAGGGTTGAAAGTGGTTCACTGACGGCTGACGCTATTGATGAAGCTGAATTTGTAAAAGGATTGCAGCTTGCTGATGTACCTGATCCGGACTTGCTTATTCGTACGGGCGGCGAGACCCGTATCAGCAATTTCCTGTTGTGGAATCTTGCTTATGCGGAGCTCTGGTTCACAGATGTACTTTGGCCGGAGTTTGATGCTAACGAATTTGACAACGCGCTGGCGTATTTTGCCAGCCGACAACGTCGCTTTGGCAATACGGGTGAGCAGGTGGAAGCAGTAGGATGCTAAGGACTCGAATCATTACGGCAGTCGTCTCGCTACTGGCTTTGGGGGCGGTTTTGTTCCTGGTTCCGCCGCGCGCAGCAGAGCCCATCATCGCCGCTCTGATTCTGGTCGGTGCCTGGGAATGGTCCGGCTTTTTGGACTTGCGCGATAACATCGCGCGCAGCCTGTATGTGGGGCTGATCGGGGCGTTAATGGCGGCCATGGTGCTCGTTTTCCAGGAACAGACGGACCTCCTGCTCCGGATCGGTTGTGGTTGGTGGTTCCTGGCATTCATCTGGACATTTTTTTTTCCGACACCCATTCCGGCCGCATTGCGCTGGATCTGCGGTGCGCTCGTGTTGGTACCGTTGTTCGTAGCACTTCTGCTGCTGTACCGTGGCGACCCGGAAATGTTGTTGTTCGCCTTGCTAATCGTTTGGGCAACCGATGTTGGGGCATATTTCGCCGGCACGAAGTTTGGCCGTGTGAAACTGGCGCCGCGTATTAGTCCAGGCAAGACCTGGGAGGGCGTGATCGGCGGCCTGCTGGTTGTTGTCCTGCTGGCCTTCGCATGGGCGAACTACAGCGCCATGCCGCTTGCGGTTCTGCTGCCGTTTTGCCTCGCCGTAGGCGCACTGTCGATAGTGGGTGACCTGACGGTCAGCATGTTCAAGCGTACTACGGGTGTGAAAGACAGCGGCATACTGTTTCCAGGACATGGCGGTGTCCTGGATCGCATCGACAGCATCGCGGCCGCGACGCCATTGTTCGCGCTCGGCCTGGCCTGGCTGGGTTTGGGCTGATGAGTGGTTCAGGCAACATTCACGCTGAACGGACTAATGTGGTGTGTCAGGCTGCGGGAACTGCGGCCAGTGCAGCCTGTCAATTAAGGAAGACGGTTACTTATGATTAGTGCATTGACCAATCTGCTGGCATTCATCGCCGCAATCAGCATTCTGGTCGCGGTGCACGAGTATGGGCATTACCTCGTCGGTCGCTGGGTTGGGATGAAGGTATTGCGCTTCTCGATCGGATTCGGTCGTCCTGTCTGGACGCGGATCGCTGGCAAGGATCGTACGGAATATTGCATTTCGGCCATACCGCTGGGTGGCTATGTGCGTTTTCTGGATAGCCGCGAAGGGCCCATTGACGCTGAAGATGAGGGGCGGGCATTCAACCAACGTCCGATTCCCGCCCGCGTGCTGGTACTACTTGCCGGTCCCGCGTTCAATTTCATATTTGCGATTGTCGCTTACTGGGCATTGCTTGCCGGCGGCATCATGGTGCTGACGCCGGCGGTCGGAAGCGTAACACCGGAGTCGTATGCCGCTACGGCGGGCCTTCGCTTCGGCGACAAAATCGTCGCTGTCGGTGATACGGACACCACTGACTGGGAATCAGCGCTGGTCGCCATTCTCGGTGAGATGGTGAGTGATGGTCGTATTCCATTGACTCTCGAAAGCGAAGCGGGTCATCGGCGTACTGCGACGATCATCGTCGGTGATGACAGAACCCGGCTTACCGAGCCCGGCGTCTTATTCGACGGGCTTGGCTTCCAACCCTGGCAGCCCCCGGCGATCGTCGGCGAGATAACTGACGGCGGCGCCGCCGCGGCCGCCGGACTGGCGGTCGGCGACCGCATCACAGCGATCGACACTGAGCCGGTCGGGAACTTCAATGAGCTGCGAGCCGTCGTTGGACCGCGCCCCAATCAGGAGGTCGCAGTCGAGTACGTGCGCGAGGGTCGGACGGAGTCAGTCAATGTCATGCTTGGCGAGCATGAAATCGACGGCGAAACGCGCGGTCTGCTGGGTATCGCTCTGTCCCAGTCGGTGGGCGACTACTACGAGCTGCGGACGTTTACGCCGTATGAGTCATTGCGTGAGGCGGCGACCAAGACCTGGACGTCAACGCTGTTCACGATGCAGATGCTGGGTCGCATGGTGACCGGGGATGTCTCGATCAAGAATATTAGCGGTCCCATCAATATTGCGCAGTTTGCGGGAGATTCGGCGCAGCGTGGGATACGTAGTTTTCTGGCCTTCCTTGCGGTCGTCAGCATCAGCCTCGGCGTATTGAACTTGTTGCCGGTTCCGGTTCTCGATGGTGGCCAGATTGTTTATCAGCTTGTAGAGATGATCAAAGGCAGCCCAATGACTGAAAGGGCGCAGATTCTCGGTCAGCAAGCAGGCATACTCGCGTTGCTTCTCCTCATGAGCTTCGCTTTTTATAATGACATTGCACGAATCCTGAGTTGATCAGAGTGAACGGAAAGACTTTGCGGATAAGATATCAATTACTGGCGCTGCTGATGGCCTTGGCGATGTTGCCTGCCATTTCCATGGCGCAGGCGACCATGGACACCACTTTCGTGGTCAAGGACATGCGCGTCGAGGGACTGCAACGGATTTCTGAAGGTACGGTGTTCAACTATTTGCCGATCAATATCGGCGACACTGTCGATGCTATTCGTATCGCCGAGGCGATCCGCTCGCTGTACGGACAGAGCCTCTTTGATGACATCGAGATGCGTCGTGACGGAGACACGTTGCTCATTGTAGTACGTGAGCGGCCGTCGATTGAAAGCTTCAAGATCGACGGTAACAAAGACATCAAGACAGAGGATTTGATGGATTCGCTGCGCAATGTCGGATTGGCACGCGGTCGAACCTTCGATCGCTCGGTACTCGACAACGTTGAGATGTTCCTGCGCGAGCAATACTACGATCGCGGCAAGTACGGAGTGCAGGTCACTTCCACGGTCAGAGATGGCCCGAACAATACCGTGCGCGTGAGTATCGACGTCAAAGAGGGCGAGCGCGCGAAAATTCGCCAAGTCAACATTGTGGGTAATTTGTCATTCGATGAAGACGAAATCCGTGACCGATTCACTCTGGATACGGCCAACTGGCTGTCCTGGATTCGACAGGATGATCGCTATGCCAAGGAAGCTCTTGAGGGTGACCTTGAGATTCTGCGGTCATTTTATATGGATCGCGGCTACGCGGACTTTAAAATCGATTCCACGCAAGTTGCGATATCACCGAACAAGAAAGATATTTTTGTCACGATCAATGTTAGCGAGGGTGACGTATACACTATTTCTGACGTCAAAATCGTTGGCGATATGGTGATACCCGAGATCTTTCTACGCGGCTTGATCTTTGCGCAACCGGGTTCCGTATTCAATCAATATCTGCTGACTCAATCGAGTGAGGCCATGCAGTTCCGTCTCGGCGCGGAAGGTTACGCAAATGCACAGATTGAGCCGGTCCCGGAACTTAATGAAGAGACGAAAGAAGCGTCTGTAACGTTCTATGTGAATCCGCATGACCGAGTTTATGTACGCAACATTAATTTTAGTGGCATTAACCAGGTAGACGACGAGGTGCTGCGCCGTGAAGTGCGTCAGATGGAAGGCTCATATCTGTCGAACTCGTTGATGGATCGCACGAAAATTTTGTTGCAACGATTGCCGTATATCGAAGCTGGCGTTGATTATCGCACGACGCCCGTACCCGGTAGCCCCGACCTGGTCGATATTGATATTGATCTTGAATACCGCATGCCCGGCCAGTTCTCAGGTGGAGTCGGTTATTCTGAATCGCAGAAACTGATGCTGAACGGCAGCATCGTGCATACTAATTTTGCCGGCTCTGGCAATCGAGTAGCGCTGCAATTGAATTCAGGTCGCTTTTCCAAGCTCTATAGCATTTCATATACCGACCCGTATCGCACGTTGGACGGTGTTCGTCGCACGCTCAGTGTCAATTTTCGTGATATCACCCAGTTCACCTCAGCGTCATCGGATTTTTCAACCACCAGCGCCGGTGCGACGATCGATTACGGTTATCCGATAACTGAATTCCAGGCGTTATCGTTTGGCGTGACGTTTCAGCACTCCGAGTTAATTTCATCGACGAATAGCACGCAGCAAGCGCAGGATTGGGTTGCCAACAATGGTAACCAGTTCATCGAGGATATCGGCAACGGTGTCGTATTTTTCGGTACGGAATTCGATACACTTGAGCTTAACCTCGGTTGGTCCTACGATAGTCGCGACCGCACGATTTTTGCTACTCGCGGCACCCGGCAGCAAGTGTTTCTTTCCGTTGCAATGCCGGGCAGCGACGTCGAGTATTATCAGGCACGCTATAATTTTACGAAGTATTTCCCGATTTCACGCAGGTGGGTCGTGCGCGTGAATACGGAGTTGGGTATCGGCGAAGCGATGGGAACGACCACCGCTGTTCCGCCATACAAGCAGTTTTACGGTGGTGGACCGCAGTCGGTGCGCGGCTACAAGGAGTCCTACTTGGGACCCCGGGACAGTTTTGGTCGACCATACGGTGGCAACGTGTTGGTTGCGGGTCAGCTAGAGCTTATAATCCCGCTGCCGGACAAATTTGCCAGTCAGGCCAGGGCTAGTATATTTTACGATATCGGGAATGTATTCAACACAGGCGAGGTTGCCTTTACAGATAAGCTAGGCAGCCCAATCGAATACAAGCCCGCGTTCGATGAGTTGCGTTCATCGGTTGGCATAGCTGTGCAGTGGATGGCGCCTCTGGGATTGTTCCGCTTCAGTTATGCTTACCCGCTAAATGGGTATGCAGGCAACGACAGGTATTATGGAGACGAACTGGAGCGATTCCAGTTCTCGATTGGACAGGCGTTTTAAGGAATGGATTACATGAGTTTTGTGAAGCAACAATTGGTAAGGGTTTTGTTGTGTGTGGCTTTGGTATGTGGATTGGCTATGCCGGCAGCCGCGCAGCAAACAAAGATTGGCGTGGTTAGTTTACAAGTGATCGTTGAGCGTGCGCCGCAAACGAAGGCAGTCATGGATGCATTGCGCGAAGAATTCGCTCCGCGAGAGCGTGAGATACTCGCGAAGCAAAAAGAGATTGAAGATCTGCAGGCGAAGGTGCAGAAAAACCTTGCTGTGATGGGCGAAACAGAACGTCGCAATGCGGAGAAGAATCTTCGTGATCTGCAACGTGATTTCCAACGATTGCGCAGCGAATATCAGGAAGACAGCAATCTACGCCGTAATGAAGAGTTTGGCGTTTTGCAGCGCTCGGTTCTCAAGGAAGTGCAGGATTATGCGGAACAGCAGGGCTACGATTTGATCGTCGGTGATGGTGTGTTGTATGTCAGTAGCGCCATAAATATCACCGAAGAAGTGTTGCGCACTGTGGAAGCGAATTATCAGGCGACCGCGCCTTAAACCCAGCTGGGGCGACAGGAGCTAGCGCGTCCAATGCCGATAAGTCTCGGAGAGCTTGCTACCCGATTTGGTTGTGAATTGATCGGCGATCCGGATGCCGTGGTCAGTAAAGTCTCGTCACTGCAGAATGCCGGTCCTGAGTCGCTGAGCTTTCTTTCCAGTTCGTCATTCAAACAGCAACTGCCCGCGACGCGGGCGGCTGCCGTCATTTTGCGCCCGGAAGATGCGGTTGATTCTCCCGTCGCCTCACTGCTCAGTGATGATCCGTATGCGATGTACGCTCGTATGGCCGCGATTGTCTGTCCGCTACCAACGGTCGAGCCTGGCATTCACCCATCTGCGATTATTGCTGACTCCGCACGGGTCGCTCCCAGCGCGCAGCTGGAACCTGGCGTCGTTGTCGGCGAGCGCACGCAAATTGGGGAAAACGTCTATGTCGGCCCGGGCACGGTTATTGGGCCGGATTGCATCATCGGCGACGATTGTTGCTTTATTGCGAACGTGACGTTGGTGCAACAAGTCGAAATTGGCGCTCGCGGTCGATTTCATCCTGGCGTGGTAATAGGTGCCGACGGCTTCGGCAACGCGATGACGCCGGACGGCTGGATCAAAGTGCCGCAAGTCGGCGGCGTGCGCATTGGTCGTGATGTCGAAATCGGTGCGAACACTACCATCGATTGTGGCGCAATCGATGACACCGTCATTGAGGACGGCGTACGCATCGATAATTTGTGCATGATTGCGCACAACGTTCATATTGGTGAGCATACTGCGATGGCGGCAATTACGGGAATATCCGGAAGCACCACGATAGGCAAGCGATGCATGTTCAGTGGCGCATCCGGTACCGTGGGTCATATCACCGTTTGCGACGACGTGATTGTTGCGGCCAAATCCTTTTTAACGAAAGACGTAACGCAACCGGGTACTTACGCGGCCAGTTTCCCAGCGCAGCCCGTGCGGACCTGGGCGAAGCAACTGGCTCGATTCCGACGTCTCGGTCGCCTGATCGAACGCGTCAAGAAGCTCGAGAAATGATCCATTCCACTGCCATTATTTCTGACGGTGCCGTCATCGCAGAAGGTGTTGAGGTCGGTGCGTACACTATCATCGCGGATGGTGTGGAAATCGACACTGGCACCGTAATCGACAGTCACGTCGTTATCAACGGACCCGCGAAAATCGGCAAGGACAATCACATCTACCAGTTTACGTCGATCGGTGACGATCCGCAGGATCTGAAATACGCGAATGAGCCGACGTGCCTGACGATTGGCGAGCGCAATACGTTTCGTGAATTCTGTACTGTCAGTCGCGGCACGATCCAGGATGCCGCGAACACCATTATCGGCGATGACAACCTGTTCATGGCGTATGTCCATATCGCGCATGACTGTATCATCGGCAACAAGACGATCCTGGCGAACAACACCACGTTGGCCGGGCACGTGCACCTGGCCGACCAGGTGATTTGTTCCGGATTCTCCGGCGTGCACCAATTCTGTTATGTCGGCGCGCATGCATTTCTTGGCAATCACGCCGCAGTCCTCAAAAATGTCCCGGCGTATATCACCGTCTCCGGACGACCCGCGATTCCCAGGGGTATCAATAGCGAAGGACTGAAGCGTCGCGATTTTTCGGTTGATCAGATACGCAACATCAAAAATGCGTATCGCCTGGTATATCGCAAAGGCCTGAAGCTTGAAGAAGCGAAACTGCAGATTGAAGCGTTGTGTGCCGATCAGCCGGAGCTCAAACTGTTTCTCGAATCGCTGCGCTCAACAGAGCGCGGTCTTGTTCGCTAGAAATGAAGATAGGCTTGGTTGCTGGTGAAGCGTCCGGCGACCTGCTGGGTGCAGGACTGATACGTGCCCTGAGCGCGCGCATTCCCGGGGTGTTGTTTGAGGGTGTGGCCGGACCAGAGATGGTTGCGGCTGGCTGTGAACAATGGGAGCCTGCCGAGTCGCTCGCGGTTGTAGGTCTGACCGAACCGCTGGCGCATATTCCACGCCTGCTGCGCCTGCGCAGCGAACTGGTACGTCGCTGGCGAGAATCGCCGCCGGATGTTTTTGTCGGCATTGATGCGCCCGATTTCAACCTGGGATTGGAAAAGCGCTTGCGCAGTAGTGGCATTAAGACAGTCCACTACGTCAGCCCGTCTGTCTGGGCCTGGCGCGCCGGCCGCATCAAGACGGTAAAGGCGGCAGCCGACAAAGTACTGTGCATTTTGCCGTTCGAGAAACCCTTGTATGACGAGCATGGCATTGACGCGGTTTTCGTCGGTCACCCCAAGGCAGATACTGCGCCACATTCCGTCGACATGAATGCGGCAAGGCAGACGCTGGACATTGACGCCGCCGAAGTTGTCGCGGTCTTGCCTGGAAGCAGGAGAAGCGAGGTGTCGCTGCTTGGCGGTACGCTGGTCGGCGCTGCGCGGCTGCTTGCGAATGCACGCAGCGATATTCACTTCGTTACGCCCATTGCTACGCCTGCATTGCGGTCTGCTTTTGAACGGCAGGTGGCCGACGCGGATATGACCGATAAATTCCTGTTGCTTGACGGCAATTCGGAATTGGCAATGTCCGCCGCAAATGTTGTGATGCTCGCGTCGGGTACGGCCGCTCTGGAAGCAGCGTTGCTGGCGAAACCCATGGTCGCGACATATCGATTTTCGGCATTGTCGTACGCCGTCATGAAAGGGCTGCGGCTCTTCAAATTGACACATTACACATTGCCAAATCTGCTGACAGAAACTCCACTTGTGCCCGAGTTCATGCAGGGCGACTCCCGTCCCGAGGCTATTGCAGCAGCCGTCGTCGAATTACTGGATGACCCCGATCGACGCCAGTGTATCAGCGACAGGTTTGCTAAACTCCGTGTCGAGCTGGCGCAGAATACAGACCAGCGCGCGGCGGATGCAGTCATCACGCTCTTGCGGCAAGATTCAGGTAATGAAGCAGTCGAGATCGTTTAAATCAAGTAAGTTGCTGGCTGGCGTAGACGAGGCGGGCCGTGGTCCGCTTGCTGGCCCCGTTGTTGCGGCTGCTGTGATACTGAATCCGGAGGTGCCCATCTCGGGCCTCGCAGATTCGAAAAAACTCTCCGCAAAGCGGCGTGAAGAACTCGCCCAACATATTCGAAGGCGCGCGTTGGCGTGGTCGGTGGCATGGGCGGACCCCGCGGAGATTGATGTGTTGAATGTTCTTGCTGCGACGATGCTGGCGATGCGTCGGGCGATTATTGGTCTGGCGATCGTGCCAGACTACGTGCAGGTGGATGGCAATAGATTGCCATGTTTGAACTTTGACAATACCTGCATTGCAGGTGAAGCGATCGTGGGTGGCGATAACTGCGTAACGGCGATCAGCGCGGCATCAATTATTGCGAAGACGACGCGTGACAAGATGATGGTGGCAATGGACAGGATATATCCGCTTTATGATTTTGCCAGCCATAAGGGTTACGGCACTGAGGTGCATCGCGAACGCCTGCAGGAATTCGGCCCGTGTCGCGAACATCGCTTCACATTTGCGCCGGTGAGAGCAGTGTCCTGATGACAGCCAGCTTCGTTCATCTGCACGTGCACAGCGAATACTCGATCGTCGACAGTACGGTGCGCATACCGGCGCTACTGGAAAAATGCGTGTCCGAGCGCATGCCGGCAATCGCGTTGACCGATCAAAACAACCTGTTTGGCATGGTGAAGTTTTATCGCAAGGCAATCGCTGCGGGAATAAAGCCCGTTGTCGGCATTGATCTCAGGATTGCGAATGACGACGAGCCCGAGCATCCATTTACCTTGTTGTTGCTGGTGCAAGACAACGCTGGCTATCGAAACCTGTCGCAGCTTGTAACGCGTTGTTATCTCGAGGGGCAGATTCGAGGTGAGCCCATGGCCAATCGGGAATGGCTTACGGCGGATAGCTGTGCCGGCCTGATCGCATTGTCGGGTGGTATGCAAGGTGACGTCGGACGCGCGTTGCTCAAAGGTGACGACGTCGCTGCGCGCGAGCTTCTGCATGGTTGGAGCGAAATATTTCGTGAGCGCTACTACCTCGAGCTGATACGCACGCAACGCAACGGCGAGGAAGAGGTCGTGCAGAAAAGTCTCGCGCTGGCCAGCGAAAACGATATACCGGTGGTTGCGACAAACGACGTGCGTTTTCTTAGTCGCGACGGTTTCAACTCGCACGATGCCAGAGTGTGCATACATGACGGCCGTGGTCTTGCGGAAGCCGACAGGCCGCAGAATTACAGTGACGATCAGTTTCTGCGCACAGCGCAGGAAATGGTGGATTTATTTGCGGATGTGCCCGCGGCCATTCAGAACACAGTTGAAATCGCCAAACGCTGTAATCTGGATCTCAGGCTGGGACAAAGTGTGCTGCCGGAATTTCCGGTTCCGAATGGCCAGTCCGAAGCTGAATTTCTCGACGCGGAGGCGCGCCGTGGGATGAAAGAGGCACTGGCAAGAAAATTTGTGGCCGAAGATGTTGCGCAGCAACAGCGTGACATCGTTAGCGCGCCGTATGTAGAGCGTCTCGATACCGAACTTGAGGTCATTCGGTCAATGGGTTTCGCCGGCTACTTTCTGATTGTTGCGGACTTTATCCGCTGGGCACGAGAGAAAAATATTCCGGTTGGCCCTGGCCGCGGTTCCGGCGCAGGGTCACTGGTCGCCTGGGTACTCCACATAACCGATCTGGATCCATTGCAACATGATCTGTTGTTCGAGCGCTTCCTGAACCCGGAACGTGTATCCATGCCCGATTTCGATATCGATTTTTGCATGGACGGCCGCGACAGGGTTATTGATTACGTTGCGGAGCGCTACGGACGTGAGCGCGTCTCCCAAATTATTACCTTCGGCACCATGGCGGCGAAGGCCGTCATCCGCGATACGGGTCGCGTCCTGGGCCAACCCTACGGTTTCGTGGACCGTATCGCCAAGCAAATACCCTTCGAGGTCGGCATGACGCTTCAAAAAGCGCTTGAGGTTTCGGACGAGTTGGCGGCCATGTATCGCGATGACGAGGAAGTTAGCGCGATTATCGATCTCGCGAAATCCCTGGAAGGATTGGTGCGCAACGCCGGCACTCATGCTGGCGGCGTTATTATTTCTCCAGGCCCGCTTACGGATTTCGCGCCGCTGTATTGTGACGATGATGGCGCCAACATTGTCATTCAACTCGACAAGTATGATGTCGAGGCCGTCGGTCTGGTGAAATTTGATTTCCTGGGGCTGAGAACGCTGACCATCATTGACTCGGCCGTGCATATTATTAATGACAGGAATCCTGAACTTAAATTTGAGATCAGTCGCATACCGGACAATGACAGCAAGACTTTCGAGTTATTGCGCAGTGCGAAAACCGCGGCGGTATTTCAGTTGGAATCGAGTGGCATGCGCGATCTCATCAAGCGAATGCGACCCGATCAGTTCGACGACCTGGTCGCATTGGTGGCGTTGTTTCGCCCCGGACCGCTGCAATCGGGCATGGTTGACGACTTCATTACGCGCAAGCATGCCAGCAACAAGGCGGACATTGATTGCCTGCACCCCGATCTAAGACCTGTACTTGAGGAGACCTACGGCGTCATTCTCTACCAGGAACAGGTCATGCAGATCGCGCAGGTTCTGGCGGGCTACACCTTGGGTGCCGCGGACCTGTTGCGTCGCGCTATGGGCAAGAAAGATTTTGAGGAGATGGCGAAGCAGCGAGAGGGTTTTGTTGTGGGCGCGACTGAACGTGGTGTTGCAGAAAAGACAGCAACCCATATTTTTGACCTCATGGAGAAGTTCGCCGGGTATGGCTTCAATAAGTCGCACTCCGCGGCCTATGCAGTATTGTCGTATCAAACGGCGTACTTGAAAGCGCATTATCCGGCAGCGTTCATGGCTTCTGTCATGAGCACCGAAATGCACAATACTGATCGCCTGGTTACGATCAAGGATGACTGCCGTCAGCTCGGACTCAAGCTTCTCGCACCGGACATCAACCGGTCGGCTTACCAGTTCAGCGTCCCTGAGAAAGGTATCATTCTCTATGGGCTGGGCGCCATCAAGGGCCTCGGCCGTGGTGCGGTTGAGTCGCTGCTTGATGAGCGTGTCGCCAATGGTTCATATCAAGGACTGGTGGATTTTTGTCGTCGCATCGATCACGACAAAATCAATCGGCGGGCGCTGGAGGCGATGATAAAGTCTGGCGCGATGGACGGTTTCGGTGCATCGCGTCGCAGCCTCATGCACCAGGTTGCGGAGGCTTTACGCGGTGCGGATCAGGAAGCCAGGGCCGCCGCTGCAGGGCAAGACGATATGTTCGGCCTGGTTGAGCCTGTTGCCGAGATCCGCGCCAGCAAGCCAGCCGACCTGGCTGAGTGGCAGGAGCGCTTGCTGCTCAGCAACGAAAAGGAAGCACTGGGACTTTACCTGACCGGCCATCCCTTCGACGCGGTACGCAATGACGCGAAATACCTGACGGACGGCAAACTCAGTGAATTAACTGCGGAGCCACCGCCCCAGACCAGCAAGGGCCAACGCAACTATGCGCAACCGCGTCGTGACGCAACGGTTGCCGGTCTGGTTGTGGACGTGCGCAGGCGCGGCAACCGCGTGAGTATTACTCTTGATGATGACAGCGGTCGTATGGAAATCAGCCTGTTCAGTGAGGCGTTTCAGGAGTTCAGTCATTTGCTGGTCAAGGATGAAATTGTTGTCGTAAGCGGTGGGCTGCGCTACGACGATTTCATTGGCAGCTGGACGGTTAACGCCAAGAAAGTAATGCATATCGACAGGGTTATTGAGTCACGAGCAAAGAGTATGATTCTTAACCTGATGCCCAATGGCCAGGGTGAACAGATGCTGGTCAAACTGCACGACCTGCTACTGCCATTTCGAGAAGGCAATTGTGACGTCAGCGTTCGCTATGTCGGAGAAAGCGCTGCAGCGAGATTGTCGCTGGGCCCTGAATGGGCTGTGCGCCCCAGTCGGGAACTGCGTGACAAATTGGCTGAGCTACTGGGTCACAATAATGTTCGCTTGCTGTACGCCCCGGGCCGCGAAATCATGTAGTGTGAATCAGGCGCACGCGTAAGGATTGCTATGGACATGAAATTTCTCGATTTTGAACGACCGATCGCCGAACTTGAGGCGAAGATCGAGGAGTTGCGCTTCGTCGGTGACGATTCCGAAGTGAACATTAACGAAGAGGTGGCGCGTCTTAAAGAAAAGAGCAAGTCGCTGACCAAAAGCATTTTTTCCAAGCTCTCGGCCTGGCAGGTTGCACGCGTCGCCAGGCACGAATCGCGACCCTACACGCAGGACTACCTGAATATGATCGCACCGGATTTTCAGGAACTTCACGGTGATCGCATGTATGCCGACGATCCGGCGATCATCGGCGGCGTATGTCGTATCGACGGCAAAGCAATCATGCTGATCGGCCATCAAAAAGGACGCGATACCAAAGAACGTGTGCGGCGCAACTATGGCATGCCGAAACCCGAAGGCTATCGCAAGTCACAGCGACTGATGCGCATGGCCGAAAAATTTTCCCTGCCCATCGTAACCTTCATCGATACGCCGGGCGCGTATCCTGGTGTTGGTGCGGAAGAGCGCGGGCAGAGTGGAGCGATCGCTGAAAGTCTGCACATGATGTGCGGTCTCAAGACGCCGATCATCAGTGTGGTCATCGGGGAGGGTGGTTCCGGCGGCGCGTTGGCGATTGGCGTTTGCGACAAACTCCTCATGCTGCAGTACAGCATTTATTCCGTGATTTCACCTGAAGGGTGCGCTTCAATTCTCTGGAAGAGCGCAGACAAAGCTGAAGATGCTGCGGATGCGATGCGCATCACGGCGGAAAACCTGAACGAATTCGGTCTTGTTGACGAGGTGTTGCAGGAGCCGTGTGGCGGCGCGCACCGCAATCCCAAGCAGATGGCCGAGGTCGTTCGCAATGCGATTCTGCAAAGCCTGGATGAGCTGGGCCAGCTGTCTACAGAGCAGCTGCTGGAAAGACGACAGCAGCGCCTTGCCAGTTTCGGCCAGTACAAAGAGGCGTGATTTTCAGCGCTGCGATTCTCGCAGAGCAACTCGCAGAGCTGGGGGACATTGCGGGCAGTCCTGCCCGTTACGTCGTCGCTTTCAGTGGTGGTCTGGATTCTACGGTGCTTCTGCACGCGCTGGCCGAGCTGCGCGAACGCAGCGCTGTACGGTTGCTTGCGGTCCATGTCGACCATGGGTTACAGCCTGATTCCGTACGCTGGAGCGAGCATTGCGCAGGTTTCGCGAAACAACTGGGCGTGGATTTTCATACCTCTGCCGTTACGGTAGCACTCGAATCGGGTCAGGGGCCGGAGGCATCGGCTCGCGAAGCCCGCTACTCTGCTCTGCAGGTGCAAATGCAGAGCGGGGATTGGCTGCTGAGTGCGCATCATCGCGAGGACCAGGCGGAAACCCTGCTGCTCAACCTGATTCGCGGCAGCGGTCCTGCTGGTGTTGCCGGCATTGGCGCCATGCGCCGCTTCGAACCCGGCTGGCTGGCTCGTCCGATGTTGAACGTCGATAGTGCCGCCATCAAACAGTACGCTGTCGATGCGCACCTGAGCTGGATCGAGGATCCGTCGAATACCGACCGTCGTTTCGATCGCAATTTCCTGCGCCATGAGGTCTTGTCGCGCCTCGCGTCTCGCTGGCCCGATATTGCAACCCGTCTGCAACGCAGCGCCACTCATGCCAGCGAGGCTTCAACTTTGCTGCTTGAGCTGGCAGAGATTGATTTGAATCGTCTTGGCGGCCGCGCCGAACGCCTGCCAATTGACGACTTGATCGAGTTGTCAGCGGCGCGGCAACGCAACCTGATTCGTTATGCATTGCGCCGTTTGCGCCTGTCCACGCCGACAACGCTACAGCTGGATCGTGTAATGAGCGAAGTCATTCCGGCGCGCGATGATGCGCAGCCGCTCGTTACCTGGCCGGGCGCATCCGTGCGCCGTTACCGCAGCCGACTTTATTTGCTGCCCGAGAAACTCGCAGAGGTGTTGGAATATTCGGATATTTCGGGCTCCAGGGCCGAGTTGGGTGCCGGCCTGGGTGCGCTGAATTTCGAATCTGGCGCCGAAGTTGGCTTGTCCGAACAGCTCGTCATGCAGGGCTTAAGCGTCAGGCCGCGAGTGGGTGGGGAGAAATTTCAGCCGGAAGGTCAATCACATACACGTAAATTGAAGAAATTACTGCAAGAAGAAGGTGTGGTGCCATGGATGCGAGATCGACTGCCGTTGGTCTATTCGGGCGAGCAGCTCGTGGCCGTTGGCGATCTCTGGATTGCAGCGGATGCGGTCGCCCGGCCCGGCGTTGCGGTGCGCTGGAGCGGTCGCCCCGCATTGCATTAGTAGTACTCCGTCAAGGTGATAAAGACGGGTTCAGAACCGCCCGGATGATCCAAGACAAGGCGCAGTGTGCAGAGAATGGTGGATTCTTTTCAAGCACTGTAACGCCGTATTGGATCATCCCGGTGGTTCCCTCTGGGCGAGTTCTGAAACGGTCGTCCGCGTTGTTCCGTCTCTTGGCAAGGACGCGCCATTGCCGGCGAGACGCGCCTAACGGCCAATCGCTCAGAACTCGCTGAAAATGTCTTTATCACCTTGACGGAGTACTAGGCTGCCTGATAACGTCTAACACCGTCTTTAGTCCAACGACGGCGCGTCATTCGAAGGGTTGGAAGAAAGCACCACGCTTGCTGGCAGTGCTTTTGCTCCGACCCTTTCTTGTTTCCCCGTTGTTCTTAGAAAATCATGGCCACTGGATATTGGGTTCACAGATGACATCGTATGTTTTTATCACCGGCGGTGTGGTTTCCTCGTTGGGAAAGGGAATCACGTCAGCCTGCCTTGGCGCAATTCTCGAGGCGCGCGGTTTGACGATCAGCATGATCAAGCTGGATCCGTACATCAACGTCGATCCCGGCACGATGAGTCCGTTCCAGCACGGCGAGGTATTCGTGACTCACGACGGCACGGAAACGGATCTCGATCTCGGTCATTACGAACGCTTCGTGCGCACCGCGAAGGGCGGACGCCACAGTAATTTTACGACCGGGCGCATTTACGAAAGTGTCATTCGCAAAGAACGACGCGGCGAATATCTTGGCGCGACGGTTCAGGTCATTCCACATATCACCGACGAAATTAAGCAATGCGTGCAGCGTGGCGCAGGTGACGCCGATATTTGCCTGGTGGAAATCGGGGGTACAGTTGGTGATATTGAGTCGCTGCCGTTCCTCGAAGCGATTCGTCAGATGGGAATTGAGCTGGGTCACGATCACGTTGTCTACGTACATCTGACGCTCGTGCCCTATATCAAGACTTCTTCCGAGATCAAGACCAAGCCGACTCAGCACTCGGTCAAGGAATTGCGCTCGATCGGCATACAGCCGGACATTCTTGTCTGTCGTTCGGAAAAACCATTGCCTGACGAATCGCGCAAAAAGATCGCGTTGTTCACCAATGTGCAGGAGAAAGCGGTCATATCGGCATACGATGCCGACGACCTTTACAAGATTCCCGAAATGATGCACGAGCAGGGTCTCGATGACATCGTGGCCAGGCAGCTTGGTCTCGATTTACCGCCGGCAGATCTGAGCGAATGGTCTGCGATTGTTGCAGCGAAACAGAATCCTGAAGCTACGGTCAACGTCGCCATGGTCGGCAAGTACATGGATCTCAAGGATTCCTATATTTCGCTGGTCGAGGCTTTGCAGCATGGAGGCATTCACACGCGGACACGGGTCAACATCCACTTTATTGAATCGCGTGACATTGAAGAGCACGGTGTGGGCCGCCTGGAAAATATGAATGGCATCGTTGTGCCCGGTGGATTCGGTGACCGCGGTATAGAAGGCAAGATCGACACTGTGCAGTTCGCGCGCGAGAACGGCATTCCGTATCTCGGTATTTGCCTCGGCATGCAGGTCGCCGTCATCGAGGCTGCACGCAATATGGCAGGCCTTAAGGGTGCGATGAGCACTGAATTCAACAAACAGACGCCGCATCCCGTGATCGCGCTGATTACCGAATGGCGGGATATGACAGGCGATACTGAAGAGCGCAACGAAGATTCAGACAAGGGCGGCACGATGCGCCTGGGTGCGCAGGCGGTGACGCTGATCGACGGATCGCTGGCGGCGCGCAGCTACGGCAAAACGGAAATCGAGGAACGTCATCGGCATCGTTACGAGGTCAATAATAACTATCGTGAGCAGCTGTCGGCGGCGGGACTGACGTTTTCGGGCGTGTCGGTGGACGACCTGGTCGAGATGATCGAAATTTCCGATCATCCCTTCTTTCTGGCGAGCCAATTCCATCCTGAATTCACCTCGAATCCACGAGACGGTCATCCGCTGTTCAAGAGCTTCATCATCGCAGTACGCGAGCACAGCCAAGGTAAATTACCCGAGGTAGCCGAGGCATGAAGCTTTGCGGTTTTGAGGCTGATAACGACCAGCCGATATTTCTTATCGCGGGCACCTGTGTTGTCGAGAGCGAACAGATGACGCTCGATACGGCAGGAGCACTCAAGGAGATCTGCGCCGATCTTGGCATGCCATTCATTTACAAGTCATCGTTCGACAAGGCGAATCGCAGTTCACGCGACGGCTTTCGAGGCCCTGGCATGGAAGAGGGCTTGAGAATCCTGAGCGAAGTCAAGAAACAGCTGGATTTGCCGGTCCTGACAGACGTACATGAAGACACGCCGATGGATGAGGTGGCGGACGTCGTCGATGTACTGCAGACGCCGGCATTTCTTTGCCGGCAAACCAATTTTATCCTGCGTGCCGTATCGGCGGGCCTGCCGGTCAATATCAAGAAAGGGCAGTTCCTCTCGCCCTGGGAAATGCAGAATGTCGTCGACAAGGCGAGGTCGACCGGCAACGATCAAATTATGGTTTGCGAGCGCGGCTTTTCGTTCGGCTACAACAACCTGGTGTCCGACATGCGTAGCCTCGCGGTGATGCGCGCGACTGGGGCGCCAGTCGTTTTCGATGCGACACACTCCGTGCAGCTTCCAGGCGCCAAGGGAACATCGTCTGGTGGGCGTCGAGAGTTCATACCGGTGCTTGCGCGTGCCGCCACAGCAGTGGGTGTGGCTGGGTTGTTCATGGAAACCCATCCTGATCCTGCCAAAGCGCTGAGTGACGGCCCAAATGCCTGGCCACTGGTTCACATGCGCGAGCTTCTCGAAACGTTGATGACCCTCGATTCCTGTGTCAAGAAAAGCGGCTATCTCGAAGCGGAATACGGTCTCGGCGTACCGGGCCCTGAGTAGTTAACCAGAGAAATTCATGATAACAATCAGTGATATACGCGGTCGGGAGATTCTCGATTCACGCGGGAACCCAACTGTGGAGGCGGACGTCACGTTGATCGACGGCAGCGTCGCGCGTGCAGCGGTCCCATCGGGTGCATCCACCGGTACCCGCGAGGCCGTGGAGTTACGCGACGGAGACAAATCACGCTACCTGGGCAGAGGCGTACAAAAAGCGGTTGCAAACGTCAACGGCGAACTGCGCGATGCACTGCTGGACCAGGAATTCGCGGATCAGCGCGCCGTCGATCAATGCATGCTCGATTGCGACGGCACCGACAACAAGGCTCGTCTCGGCGCGAATGCGTTGTTGGCCATCTCACTGGCTGTCGCCAAGGCAGAGGCGAAATCGCTGGGTAAGTCATTGTTCCGCCACTTGGGCAACAGCACGACGATGCCCGTGCCGATGATGAATATCATCAACGGTGGTGCGCATGCCGACAACAGTGTCGATATTCAGGAGTTCATGATCCTGCCCGTCGGTGCCCCGAATTTCTCCGAGGCGCTGCGCTATGGCGCGGAAATATTTCATAGCCTGAAAAGTGTTCTGCGCGGGCAGGGCCTGAATACGGCTGTGGGTGACGAGGGTGGCTTCGCGCCGGACCTGCCGTCCAATCGTGCTGCACTCGACATCATCATGACAGCCATCGAAAAAGCCGGGTTTTCGGCGGGCGATGACATCCTGCTGGGTCTCGATGTGGCCAGTTCGGAGTTTTACAAAGACGGCGTCTACGATCTCGAATCCGAAGGGCGCCAGTATGATGCTGCGGGATTCAGCGCGTTTCTAGTGGAATTGGCCGACGCCTATCCGATAATTACGATCGAAGACGGTATGGATGAGGGGGACTGGGAAGGCTGGCGCCTGCTCAGCGATGCGCTGGGTGAGAGGGTACAACTGGTGGGTGACGATCTGTTCGTCACCAACACCACCATACTGAGCCGTGGCATAAACGAAAAAATTGCCAATTCTATATTGATAAAACCTAACCAAATCGGTACCTTAAGCGAGACACTTGATGCGATTACTATGGCAACTGACGCGGGTTTCAGCGCGGTAATCTCGCACCGCTCGGGGGAGACCTCGGACAGCACGATTGCCGACATTGCAGTAGGCACGCAGGCGACGCAGATCAAGACCGGATCCCTGTCCCGGTCCGATCGTGTTGCCAAGTACAATCAGTTGCTGCGCATTGAGGAGGAACTGGGTGCAGATGCAGGGTATGCGGCCCGCGACGCGTTTTCGGTCAAGGTTCAGTAAGAAAGCGCAATGCGCATTTGACTGGAACGCCATGGCGTTCGACTTGGGGTTACCGTTTGTTCAATACACGCTGGCTACTTATTCTGCTTGGCATGGCCGGACTCAGCCTGCAGGCCGAACTGTGGTTTTCGGACGGTGGCTACAGAAAAACCGTGCAATTGCACGAGGCAGTTGCCGAGCAGCGCGCTCTCAATGATTCGCTGCGTGATCGCAATAGCTCGCTCGACGCTGAGGTCATCAACCTCAAGCAAGGCCGTGACGCCGCCGAAGAACGCGCGCGCACTGATTTGGGCATGATTGGCAAGCACGAAACGTTTTACCAGGTCGTATCGGTCGTCGCTGCGTCCCGCTAGGATTTATCCGTGGCATTGCCAGACTGGGCCCGCGTGCACGCCTCGCCGTTGTTCGCCGCGACCATTCGCTCGACCCCTGCTGATTTCGATGTGACCGAGGAACTTGGCATCGAGTTTTCCGGCGATGGCGAACATGATTATCTGTACATTCAAAAAATCAGCACCAACACTGAGTGGCTGGCGCGGCAATTAGCCAGATATGCCGGTGTAGCGGCGAAAGATGTCGGCTACTCGGGGCTCAAGGATCGCCACGCAATCACACGACAATGGTTTAGCGTGCCGCGCTGGAATCAACCTGACTGGTCGGGACTCGACACCGAAGGCGCAACGCTGCTGGAGCAGGCACGGCATTCGCGGAAGCTGCGCCGTGGGGCGCACAAATCCAATCACTTCAAAATTGTCCTGCGCGGTGACGACCTCAGGCAACATGCTGCCGCTCTGGCTGAGCGTCTCGCGGCAATTGACACGCGTGGCATACCCAATTATTTCGGCCCCCAGCGCTTCGGACGTGACGCTGGCAATCTGGCGCTGGCGGACGAATGGGCCAGCGGTCGCAGGCTGCCCCGTCACAAACGTAGCCTCGCAATATCGACCATTCGCTCATATCTGTTTAATGAGATTCTCCACTCCCGGGTGCTCGCCGGCACCTGGAACGAGATGCTGGCCGGAGACACCGCAAATCTCGATGGCAGCGCCAGCGTGTTTGACGTCGGCGACGTCGATGACGAAATCCAGCGACGCTGCAGCGAGATGGACATACACCCAACTGCACCGCTGGCCGGCGATGGGTCAACGGGACATCAACCATTCGATCATTGGCCAGGCTGGATGGCGGCGCTCGGCAATGCCCGCGTAAAACCAGGGACACGCAGTCTGCGCCTGCGCGTGAGGGACCTCAAAATCGACATGAACGACAACTTCGTGACGCTGGGATTCAGCCTCGGGCGCGGCGCCTATGCGACCTCTGTCTTGCGAGAAATCGTGACGGCGAATGGACTGTAAGATATTGATTATACATTGTTTTATGTGTTAATACTGGTTATAATACGCGATTGTATCTTTAACGCACCTACTGTACAGAAATACAGTATTTATGAGTAGAAGAATTGAAAACTAATTACATA